>JAJRUY010000048.1 GCA_024277555.1 Gammaproteobacteria bacterium
CCGAAACCTGTCTTCAAGCATTTTTTCATTGCTCGCGCCACGCTGATCCGCGGGAAGAAAACGCCGGGATATATACAATTTATCACCATGATTTTTCCCCTTGCGCTGCGCGGCCCGGTTGCCCAGCTGACGGTACAACGCCAGCATTTCTTCCGATATGCTGCGCGAGAGTACCGCTTGCTGAGATGGAAGCAGCAGCTCATCTACTTGCATATCCTGCTCGATAAAAATCAGCTTTTCGCGGGGAATGTCAAGCAGGTCAAGAAACTCCAGCAGATAGCTCGCAGGTCTGGCATCTGGCACATGCAGGTGCATCAGGTATCCATCCACCGGATCGGCCTCCGCCAGCGCCCAGGCCCTGGACAGGCTCTCCAACACGAAGTGACCATAGTGGTTGAAGAACCAGCCGAGATACAGATAACGCCCGGACAAGCGGGGAGCGTTATCCGGCAACGCAACTGTTCCCGGATTACCTGCGGTCAGATCCTTGTTTCTGCGCAGATGTCTGGAAGAGAGAACATATTCTCCCTGGGCGGAATACACACCGCCTTGCGCCTGCTCCGGCCCCAGATAACGGGAAGCCGTAATACAGGCCGATGGAAGCGAAAGCAGCTGTTTTTCCGGCAGCCGGAAATCAGCAATCTCTTTGTGCCAGGGGTGCTCCTGCCATTTCTGTCTGGCAGAGGCGGGAAAAAGCTGGAATCCGGTGTCTGGCATGAATGGCACTTACTTAAGCAAAAGATCTCGTTATTTGTCATTCCGGCGCAGGCCGGAATCCAGGATCTCGGGAATTAAGTGGCCGTCCTGGATCCCGGCCTGCGCCGGGATGACCATGGTTTATTGCCTAAGCAAGTGCCATTCGGAGCTGACATTAGTTGAATGCCACCATCCCCTGCTGCATGAAATCCCGAACCTTTTTCACATACAGCCGGGTTTCCTTGAAAGGCGGAATACTACGGCCATATCTCTCCACCGCGCCTTCCCCGGCATTGTAGGCGGCCGTAACCAGCTCCAGATCATTGCCGAATCTTGCCATGAGAAACTTGAGGTACCGGGTGCCGCCGCTAATATTCTGCGCCGGATCAAATGCATCGCTGACATTGAAGCGTTTTGCTGTTGCCGGCATCAGCTGCATCAGCCCCATCGCGCCCTTGGGTGAAACAGCTTTGGAATCATAGGCCGATTCGGCAAGAATCACCGCATGGATCAGATCAGTATCCAGCCCGGTTTCCCGAGCGGCCTGCATGATTAGCGGCCTGTATTTGCGAATTCTGTCCTTGAGCACCTTCAGCACCGGCGCCCGCCCGCCGCTGTGTGGTCTGGAATAGCTGAAGCGGAAGCGTTTCACCAGCTTCATCCCCTTGCCGTTGGACGGGATATTCGTCAGCAGCGTACGCCCTTCTTCATCCTCGAACTTGTACACATCCCCAGCAGCATTGTGCATGAGGAAAAACAGCAATAGGGATACAAGAAAGCAGCGCATTCAGGTACCACAACATTTTTTGTATTTTTTTCCGCTGCCGCAGGGACAGGGGTCATTGCGCCCCACCTTGGGTGCATCGCGCTTCATGGTTTCCGGCTTTGGCAATTCGCCATCTACATAATACCAGCGCCCGTTTTCCCGGCGGAAGCGGCTGCGCTCATGATGCTGCCTGAGCAGACCGTCTTCCTTGTAGGTGGCAATGAATTCCACCATTCCTTCCTCGTCTTCTGCCGCGCCATTTTCGGTTGTACGCACCTCCAGGCCCAGCCACTGGGCTTGCTCCGCCCATTTGCGGGTGGCAGCTTCATCCCAGTCGTGGCGGCTGCCCGGATGCAGGCTTTCTCCCAGGAAGGCGATCTCCCTCTCGATATAGGCGGTATACCGGGCGCGCATGAGGGCTTCTGCGGTTGCCGCCGGCGCTGCGCCGGACAATACAGGCTCGCAACAGGCTGCGTATTCACGCTCGGAGCCACAAGGACAATTGGACATACAGGTTTGTTCCTTTATCAGATCACTCGAAACTGGAATTATAACCCCAATTCCCGCCAGCGTTTGCGGATGCGCTTTGCAGAAACCGGATAAGCGGTTTTCAGTTCCTGGGCAAACAGGGACACCCGAAGCTCCTCCAGCATCCAGCGAATTTCTTCCAGGCGCGGATCAACCATCCCTTTTTCATTCGCCGCCTGCCAGCGCTGCAGCCAGTCGGCATGCGCAGCCTGCAGCTCATTCAGGCGTTGCTGGTCGCGTACAGCGCCACCGGACAATTTTTCCAGACGAAAGCCCAGCGCTTTCAGGTAGCGGGGGTATTGCTGCAGTTGTTGCCAGGGGATTTGTTGCAGAAATCCCTGGTAGACCAGCCTATCCAGTTGCCCCTGCATATCCTGGGTGGAAGCCAGCCAGTTAATCTGGGTGATGCCGGACAGGAGCTTGCGCTGCTGTTGGTACAGTTGCAGGATTTCTCCGGCCAGCTTGCATACCTCTTGAGCCTGAGCGAAGATTTCCCCGCGGTGCTGCTGCAAGCGGGCGGCGAAAGCCTCCCCGTCGCGGATATCCGGGCGATCCAGCAAAAAGGTTCTGTCGATGATCAGCGCCAGCAGCTCCGATTCCAGATCCTGCTTGCCTTTGTTGTGCAGGGCAATGGGAGCCTTGGCGGCTTTGGCATATTGCAAGCGCATCTGTTGCAGCCCCGGCAACTGCTTGCGCAGGGCGCGTATGTCTTTGGGCATGGCCAGCATCAGCAATCGCCGCAGCCCGGCCCGGTGGGCGCTCCGGGCCTGGGCTTGCACGCCAAGTACATCGATGGCCACGTTGTCACCTTCATCCACCAGCGCCGGATAAGCCATGAGCCGGATGCCCTGGTTGCCGGTTTCCACCTGTTGCGGCAACTCTCCAAAATCCCAGCGGGTGATGCCCTTGCGGATCAGCTCATGGCTGTCCTGTCCGGCGGGCGCTGCTTCAATGCTGTCGCCGTACTGCTTTTGCAACGCAAGAAGATCACGGCTGGCGGCCAGTGTCTGACCGCCAGCATCGATCACCCGCACCCGCATGCGCAGATAGTCCGGCAGGGCTTCGATATTCCAGGTGTCTTCCGGGATGTGGACGCCACCGGACAACTGCTTGAGCACCAATCCCAGCGCCTGCACCAGGGGTGTGTCACTGGCTTGCAGCTTGTGCAGCGCCCTGGCGGCATAGTCGGGCACGGGCACAAACTGCTTGCGCAGGGACTTGGGCAGCCCTTTGATCAGGGTGATGAGTTTTTCTTCCAGCAGGCCGGGCACCAGCCAGTCCAGCCTTCCGGGGCTGATCTGTTTCAGCACCGCCACAGGCGCAACCAGGGTTACGCCATCCGCTTCATGGCCAGGTTCGAAATGATATTCCAGGGGCAGGCGCATACCATGAAGTTGCAGTTCTTTGGGGAACTGCATTTCGGCGCTGGTGTCGGTTTCCCTGGCCAGCACATCTTCCAGCTCCATGTGCAGCAGGCGCGGCTGTTTTTTGCCTTGCTGGCGCAGCCATTGTTCCAGTTGCGCCTTGCTGTAGATGTCCTCGGGAATGCGCTGGTCGTAGAAAGCATACATGCGCTCCTCATCCACCAGCAGATCCGGCCGCCGGGTGCGGGCCTCCATGTCCCGCACATAGTCCACCAGCTCCTGGTTGTGCCGCCAGAAGGGAGCGCGGCTGTGGAAATCCCCCTGCACCAGCCCGAAGCGAATAAATATCTCCCGGGATTGCCTGGGATCGATGGGGCCGAAGTTGATGCGCCGCCGCGCCACCAGCACCACGCCGAACAAGGTGATTTTTTCGTATGCGCCCACCTGGCCGCGCCTGGCCTGCCAGTGCGGCTCGGAATAACTGTGCTTGACCAGATGCCCGGCCAGGGATTCAATCCACTCCGGCTGCACCCGGGCGCACACCCGGGCATAAAGCTTGGTGGTTTCCACCAGCTCCGCCGCCACCAGCCACTTGGGGCTGTTGCCAAACAGGGCAGATCCGGGGAACAGATGGAACTGGCTGTTGCGCGCCCCCAGATACCCCTTGCCCTTGCCGGTCTGCTTGAAACCGATATGACTGAGCAGCCCAGACAAGACCGCCCGGTGGATGGTCTCATAGCCGGGAAATTCCTGGTTGTCCCGGTAGCCCATGTCGTGCATCTGGGCGCGCAGCTGGCGGTGGATGTCATGCCATTCCAGAATCCGTGTATAGGACAGGAAATACTCCCGGCACAAGCGCCGGAACTTGCGCTGGGTAAGATGGCGGCGCTTTTCCTCTACAAAATTCCATAACTCCAGATAGCCCAGGAAATCCGACTCTTCGTTAGCGAACAGGGCATGGGCATCATCCGCCTGCTGGCGCTTGTCCATGGGGCGATCCCTGGGATCCTGCACCGACAAGGCGGCGGCGATCACCAGCATTTCCCGCAAGGCGTGAGTGTGGGCGGCCTCGAGCAGCATACGGCCAATGCGTGGATCCACGGGCAGACGAGCCAGCTTGCGCCCCAGATTGCTGATCTTGCCCAGGCCATCCACCGCGCCGATCTCTTCCAGCACCCGGTAGCCATCCTTGATCTGGCGGCTGTCCGGTGGGTCGATGAAGGGGAAACTCTCGATATTGCCAAACCCCAGCATTTTCATCTGCAAAATGACCGAGGCCAGATTGGTGCGCTGGATTTCCGGCTGGGTGAATTCTGGCCGGGACAGGTAATCCTCTTCCGTATACAGGCGGATGCAGATGCCCTCCGCGACCCTGCCGCAGCGACCCTTGCGCTGGTCGGCGCTGGCCCGGGAGATTCGCTCGACGGGCAAACGCTGGATCTTGCTGCGATGGCTGTAGCGGCTGATGCGGGCAAAGCCGGTGTCAATGACATGGCGGATGCCGGGCACCGTCAGGGAGGTTTCCGCCACATTGGTGGCCAGCACAATGCGCCGCTGTCCCGACGGCTTGAAGATGCGCCCCTGATCAGCCGGGCTGAGGCGGGCATACAGCGGCAGCACTTCCGTCGCCTGCAGGCGGTGGCGGTGCAGATGCTCTGCGGTTTCGCGGATCTCCCGCTCGCCGGACAGGAACACCAGAACATCTCCCCTGTCCTCTCTGGACAGCTCATCCACCCCATGCAGGATGGCCTGCTGGATGCCATCACCCCGCTCTCCACCATCATCATCTTCATCATCAGGAGGGGCATAGCGCACTTCCACCGGCCAGGTGCGGCCGGATACCTCAATCATCGGCGCATCATCAAAATGCCGGGAAAACTTGTGCGGGTCAATGGTGGCCGAAGTCACGATCAGTTTCAGATTCCGGCGTTTCTTCAGCAGCTGTTTCAGATAACCCAGCAGGAAATCAATATTCAGACTGCGCTCATGAGCCTCATCCAGAATGATGGTGTCGTATTCATTCAGAAACTTGTCCTGCTGTATCTCCGCCAACAACATGCCGTCAGTAAGCAGCTTGATATGGGTGGCGGGGCCGACCCGATCATGAAAACGCACCTTGTAGCCCACTGCCGTGCCCAGCTCGCAATCCAGTTCCGAGGAAATGCGGCTGGCCAGGCTGCGCGCCGCGATGCGCCTTGGCTGGGTGTGGGCGATGCGACCAAACACCCCCCGCCCCACATCCAGACAGACCTTTGGCAACTGGGTGGACTTGCCCGAACCCGTCTCACCACACAACACGATTACCTGATGCTTGCCGATCAGCTCACGGATTTCATCCAGCCTGGCGGTGATGGGCAATTCCGGAGGATACTGCGGCAGC
>JAJRUY010000049.1 GCA_024277555.1 Gammaproteobacteria bacterium
CATGGATTCTGCCGGGTTCAGATCCGCAATCATCAGGCTGCGAGTGCATAGTGCAACATCGGATGTATTGATCCGGCTGGTCTTGCCGCAAAGTGCTTTCCTGATCTTGATACCTTGTTGCTCCAGTTCGCCGGCCATGCGCTGCAGAAACAGGTTTTCATCTTCTGCTTCCGCCTCATTTGCCATTGTGACATGCCGGGCATACAAGGCATCGTGGCAAGTGAGAGGTTTTTCTTTCGCTGTTCCCAGCGTCAGCAGGTAGCCGCCGATGTCCAGGGCCTGATGTTGCAGTTTTTGTTTGATCTCTTCCACCTGATTCACGGCAACCCGAAGATGCAGGCGTGTGCGCCGGGAGGGTATGAGGTATTGCCCCAGGGCAGGATCAGGGCGCTCCCAGCCATTTTGTGATCCGGCGATGTGGAGTTCATGTACACCGATCCGATCTTCCCGCAAGGAGGGCAGGATTTGCTGCAGGGCCTGGCTCAGCCCAAACAGGTGATCCACGGGCAGTTGTCGGCATTGTATGGAAAAAGTCAGATCCACGGCATCAGCTGTGGGGGATTCTTCTGCAGAGGTGTCGTCTTCCCACAGCATTTTCAGTCCTCCGGAATGCCGGCGCGCAGTTCATCTCGATCAAACCACCAGTCTTCCTGAACCAGCACGTCCACAATATTGCGCAGGCGCACCAGAAACTTGTCGGGCTGATCCAGTTCGAGTTTTTCGATCCAGTAGTTGAACTGGGCTTGATCCTTGATATTGCTGTGGCGGCGTGCCACCTTGCCCAGCATTTGCTGGGTAAAGAACAACATGTCTTCCCGCCCGGGATGGTCTACCGTGCGTATGTCAACGACGAAGGCAGCAGTGGCGGCCGCTACGGCGGCGCCATCGGAGTCCTCCGGGGTGTCGTCGATGATGTGGTGCAGCAGTTCAACGGTGACTTCCGGATTGATGGGGTATGTGACCGCCAGCCACACGCCTTGTCCCAGGGCGCTCAACGAAGCTTTCTGGTCACTTAGGTAGAGTACGTTGCAGCATTTTGCTGCGGCTTCCCAGTTTTCCTGTTGCAGAAAATAGTCAAGTGCCTGTTTGCAAACCAGCCAGGCCTTTTCGCCACGTTCCAGGTCAATGAGATTGCGGCCAAGCTCCAATTGCAGTCGGGCCTTTTGATCCGGGGCGGTTGCCGAATCAAGCCGGGTCTGCAATTCGGCTGCTTCGCCTTCGAACCGCGCCTTTTCCGCCATGTCCATGTTGGCTGAATCGGCAACTGTGTCATCCAATTTGTTGGGATCCAGGAAATCCATGGCTGCTATACCCGGCCGCTGAATGCGGCTTCGAGGCGATCTTCCCAGTCTTCGGGGGTATCCGGGAATTCAGGCTTTACGTCAAATTGCAGAAAACGCTCGCCGCGTTGTGCGAATACCCGGATCAGCTCCAGCAGCTCCTGAAAATTTTCCAGGTCATGGTTGGAAATCAATATGTTACTCAGTTTCAAAACGCCATTGCTCATATTGTGACACCTGCATTGCTGATTGGTGTGAACGGGCCGTCTTTATCGCATTCCCCGGCAAACCGGATTTGTTATGTTCCCGGTTGTTGTCGCCAATAGCAACCAGGCTTCGCATGATTCTCGTGGTCTGTCACAGCTGTAAACAGCCGGGCCGGTTTGATTCAGATCAACTGTTTCTTGCTGCGGCTTGACCGCAGATTTTGTCCTGTCTAACATCACCAGGCAATCCAGTAGTTGTTAATACTCTAACATACTTGCATTATGAGGCGGTTCCTGAACAACCATGGAGTCTTCGTGGAGTTGCAGGCATGAAGAGAACTTTGGGCAAATTGTGAACTCACACCTGTGACCTATCCCAAACGGGATAGATGATTCTTGCCCGGTTACTCCCGATGGTGGAGTGCTTTTCCGGCAAACCCCGGATATATTTAGAGACCGTTGATGCAGCCGGTTGTCAGCTTGATGGAGACAATCGTCAGCATTGGAGTGACAACAAGAGTCATGGAAGCGTTGAAGCTGGGCCCGGATTGAATGGCTCTTCAGCGATTCACAAGAAACTGCAAGCAATTCAGATCTAGTCAGGAGAAACCCAAAATGGCGATCGATAAGCATGATACACCCATGATTGACCAGCTCGTCCCCGGTCCTTGGCCCAGCTTTATCAAGGGTATCCAGCGTCTGCGTGATGAGCATCCCAGTGAGCGCATCAATGGTATGGCGAACGACCTGCTGGGTCAGCTGGAAACTTCCTATGAAACCCGCAAGGGATACTGGAAAGGCGGAACCATTTCCATATTCGGCTATGGTGGTGGCATCATTCCCCGGTTTACCGAACTCAAGAACGAAGATGGAGAATCACGTTTTCCCGAGGCGCAGGAATTTCACACCATGCGCATCCAGCCTCCAGGGGGGTTCCATTACACTACCGATGTGCTGCGCACCATCATAGACCTGGATGAGAAATATGGATCCGGCATGATTTGTATGCATGGACAGACGGGCAACCTGATGCTGGTCGGTATGGATTCTGATGCCATCCAGCCGCTTTTTGATGAAATGAATGCCATCGGCTGGGATCTTGGCGGTGCCGGCCCCTGTGTGCGTACCGGCATGTCCTGCGTGGGTGCGGCGCGTTGCGAGCATTCCAACGCTGATGAGATGAAAATCAACCGCGTGCTGCTGAACAACTTCCAGGATGACATGCACCGCCCTGCGTTGCCTTACAAGTTCAAGTTCAAGGTCAGCGGCTGCGCCAATGACTGCACCAACTCCATTCAGCGTGCGGACATGGCGATCATCGGCACCTGGCGTGATGACATGAAGGTTGATCAGGACGAAGTCAAGGCCTATGTGGAAAAGAAAGGTCGCAAGTATGTGATTGACAATGTTATCAGCCGTTGCCCGACCAATTCCCTGTCGTTGAATGATGACGATACCCTGGAAGTAAACAACAAAGATTGTGTGCGTTGCATGCACTGCATCAATGTCATGACCAAGGCTCTGTCTGCTGGTGATGACAAGGGCGTGACCATCCTCATTGGCGGCAAACGTACCCTGAAGATTGGCGATCTGTTCGGCACTGTGCTGATTCCGTTCATGAGGCTGGATACCGACGAAGACTACGAGAAGCTGGTGGAGCTGGCAGAAGAATGTATCGACTTCTTCGCTGAAAACGCCCTGGAGCACGAGCGCACCGGTGAGATGATCGAACGCATCGGCCTGGCCAACTTCCTGGAAGGCATTGGCGTGGAGATCGATCCGCATATGATCAATCACCCGCGCACCAGCAGCTATGTTCGCATGGACGGCTGGGATGAAGAAGCGGCCAAATGGAAGGAAAGCAAGGCTGCTGGCTGAATCTTGCTGACTTTTTGATGATCCGGTCTTCAGGTGGTGATCAGAAAAATTGCCGCCCGGACTGAACAACTCAGATTTATTATTTAGGAGGTTCGCATGTCAGATGCACCTGTTATGCCCATTGAATCCGGAACGCCCGACAGCTTCCAGTATATGCACCCCACATTGCGCAAGAACTATGGCCAGTGGGCCTATCATGACCGTCCTCGTCCTGGTGTTCTGCATCATGTATCCAAGTTTGGCGACGAGATCTGGACCGTAAAGTCCGCTTCTCCCCGGCAGCTCGACATCATCACCCTGCGCGAAATCTGCGATATTGCAGACGAGTTCTGCAAGGGTTATCTGCGTTTCACCATGCGTGGCAACATCGAGTACATGGTTACCGATGAGTCTCTGCTGGAGCCGTTGATCAAGCGTCTGAACGATGCGGGCTACCCCATTGGCGGCACCGGTAACTCCGTGACCATGATCTCCCACACCCAGGGTTGGCTGCACTGCGACATCCCCGGTACCGATGCTTCCGGTGTGGTCAAGTCTCTGATGGATGAGCTCATTGATGAGTTCGTGGTCGAGGAAATGCCCAACCGCGTACACATCACCACTTCCTGCTGCCAGATCAACTGTGGTGGCCAGGGTGATATCGCCATCAACATCCAGCACACCAAACCGCCCAAGATCAACCATGATCTGGTGGGAAATGCTTGTGAGCGTCCTTCTGTCGTGGCGCGTTGTCCGGTAGCGGCGATTCGCCCCGCCGTGGTAAACGGCAAGCCCACCCTGGAAGTGGATGAGAAGAAGTGCATTTGCTGCGGCGCCTGCTTCCCACCCTGTCCTCCCATGCAGATCAACGACCCCGAGCACTCCAAGCTGGCGGTATGGGTTGGTGGCAAGCACTCCAATGCCCGCTCCAAGCCCATGTTCCACAAGCTGGTCGCAGCTGGCCTGCCCAACAACGCGCCCCGCTGGCCGGAAGTTGCCGAGGTGGTGAAAAAGATTCTCCAGGCCTACAAGGAAAACGCCAATGACTACGAGCGCATGGGAGAATGGGTGGAGCGCATTGGCTGGCAGCGGTTTTTCGATCTGACCGGACTGCCGTTCACCAAATACCATATTGATAACTGGCGTGGCAGCCGCAACAGTCTTAACCAGTCTGCACACATCCGCTTTTGATATGGGGTCGTATTAGATTATGAAATTTTCCATTCAAGTAAATGAAGGTCCTTACCAGCACCAGGCCTCGGATTCGGCCTACCAGTTTACCAAGGCGGCACTGGAAAAAGGCCATGAATGCTTCCGTATCTTTTTCTACCATGATGGCGTACTCAACGGCACCCGCCTGACCACGCCTCCCCAGGATGACCGGAATATCGTCAAGAACTGGACCGAGCTGGCGGAAAAATATGACCTGGATCTGGTGGTTTGCGTGGCTGCAGCCCAGCGTCGCGGCATCGTGGACGATGGGGAGGCAGAGCGTAACGGCAAGGATGCAACCAATATTGCTCCCAAGTTCCGTATTTCCGGACTGGGCCAGTTGGTTGAAGCCGCCATTCAAAGTGACCGTCTGGTCGTGTTCGGTGATTGACAGGAGGATTGCATAATGTCTGATACAAAGAATTTCATGTTCCTCAATCGCCGTGCGCCTTACGGTACCATCTATGCCTGGGAGTCTCTGGAAGTGGTGCTGATTGCTGCTGCTTTTGAGCAAAATGTCAGCCTGATGTTTGTCGATGATGGCGTGTATGAACTGACCAAGGGCCAGGATACCACCGGCATCGGCATGAAGAACTTCTCCCCGACCTACCGCACTTTGGGTGACTACGAAGTGCGTCACATGTATGTGGACAAGGCTTCTCTGGAGGCGCGGGGTTTGAGCGCAGATGATCTGGTGCAGGTGGAATGGGAAGATTGGGAAACGGAAGAGTCCGTGGACAATATCGTAGAAGTTGTTGATTCTGATCGGGTGGCCGAGCTGCTTGACGAGTCTGACGTTGTATTCAGTTTCTAAAGGAGAGAGTAATGAGCGATCTGCACACTGTAAACAAGTCGCCTTTCGAAAAGAACTCCCTGGAAAGCTGCTTGCGCTTGTCCAAATCCGGTTCTGCCATACTGTTGTATGAAGATGGTGTTTATGGCGCACTCAAAGGCACTGCTGTTGAGAACATGATCGCCTCTGTGGTTGGTGACAGAAAGATCTATGTTCTGGGGCCTGATTACAAAGCCCGGGGTCTGGATGAAACCCGCATCATCGATGGCGTGGAAGTAGTGGATTATGCGGGTTTCGTAGACCTGGTTGAAGCGAATGACAAGGTTCAGGCCTGGGTTTGATTTATCCCTGTCCTGTTTGATTTTATTGTTTGATTTTTTGGAGATGGAAATATGTCTATCGAAGTAGATGGTAAGACTTTTGAGACTGACGAAGAAGGCTACCTGGTAAACCTGAACGACTGGGTTCCCGGTGTTGCTGAAGTAATGGCGAAAGAAGATGATCTGGAGCTGACTGATGAGCACTGGGATATTATCAATTTCCTGCGTGAATACTATGAAGAATACCAAATTGCTCCTGCGGTTCGGGTGCTGACAAAGGCCGTAGGCAAGCGCCTGGGCAAGGAGAAGGGCAATAGTAAATACCTGTACGGGCTGTTCCCTTATGGTCCGGGCAAGCAGGCCTGCCGCTATGCCGGCCTGCCCAAGCCGACTGGCTGCGTGTAATTGCAGATTGAACCGGCGGGAGGGCAGCTAGGGAATCTCTGGCCCATGATTTATTCAGAGATTGCTTGAGGAAGCCCTCCCGGTTTTTCCGAAATCTGAAAGAGTTTTTCGAAACATGTCGCTTGCTATCACAGTACTTTTTTATCTGGCCACGGTAATCCTGGTTGTTGGGCTGGCGTATCGTATCTGGGTTTATGCCAGGGTTCCTGCGCCCCTCAAAATTGTTACCACCCCGGCACCCGTGACCAAAGCTGGCGTGGTTCTGCGCATGTTCCGCGAAGTGGCATTTTTTGAAAGTCTTTTCAAAAGCAACAAGCTGCTGTGGCTGCTGGGGGTGCTGTTTCATTTCGGCTTGTTGCTGGTATTGTTGCGTCATCTGCGCTACTTCATCAATCCTGTTCCGGCCGTTATCGAACTTGTGCAGCCCTTTGGCAAGTACGCAGCGTTTGCCATGATTGCCGGTCTGCTGGGGTTGTGGGTGCGCCGTTTGGTCATCGACCGCGTACGGTATATCAGCGCCCCTTCCGATCATCTGATCCTGGCGTTGCTGCTGCTGATTGGCATCAGCGGAGCTTCCATGACTTTCGTTTCCCATGTTGATATTGTCGGCCTCAAGAGTTTCACCATGGGCCTGATGACTTTTGACTGGAAGCCGTTGCCACCGGATCTGCTGCTCGTGATACATCTGTTTCTGGTGGCGGTGCTGATGATCATTTTCCCTTACAGCAAGTTGCTGCATGGAGTGGGCGTGTTTTTCAGTCCGACCCGCAACCAGGTGGACAACCCGCGGGAAAAACGCCATTTGGCGGATTGGGCGCGCAAGCTGGAAGAGAACTCCTGATAACTGCACGGCATTGGTTAAAGAGGCAATAGGTTCAGCTCATGGCAAAAGCGAAATTTGAAGTTCCCGAGCTCCAGGAATATCCACAGGTTCCAACAATCGAGCCAGGCGCCATGGCGCATCTGGAAACCTTCAAGGCAAAACCGGAGTTTCAGGAAGCCCTGGGTTTTCCAGGCGAACTGGCGGAAAACTGGCAGGAACAAGCCATCGAAGCCATGGGGGACATGCTGGGCAAGTACCGCTCCCTGAAAGTGTATATGGACTCCTGCGTAAAATGCGGAGCCTGCACCGACAAATGCCATTATTACCTGGGAACCAAAGATCCAAAGAACATGCCTGTGGCTCGTCAGGATCTGATGCGCAAGGTATATCGCCGTTACTTTACCCTTGCAGGCAAGTTCTTTCCCAAGCTGGTAGGTGCCAGCGATTTTACCCAGGAAGTGCTGGACGACTGGTACAACTATTTCCACCAGTGCTCCCAGTGCCGCCGTTGCTCGGTGTTCTGTCCCTACGGTATTGATACTGCAGAAATCTCCATGGCGGCGCGGGAGATAATGGATCGCATTGGCCTTGGTGACAAATACTCCAACGAAATCATCGGCAAGGTTTACCGTATCGGCAACAACCTGGGTCTTCCCGGTCCGGCTCTTGAAGACACTCTGGAAGGCCTCGAGGAAGACGTTTTTGACGAGACTGGTGTGGAAGTTAAATTTCCCCTGGACGTAAAGGGAGCAGATATCCTGCTGGTTACCCCTTCTGCCGATTTCTTTGCCGAGCCCCATGTCGATGGTCTCATCGGTTATGGAAAGGTGTTTCATGAGGCAGGTGTTTCCTGGACCATCAGTTCCAAGGCATCCGAAGCGGCCAACTTCGGCATGTTCATTGGTTCCTACGAGAACATGCGCAAGGTTTCACTGCGGATTCGTGAGGCGGCGCTGGAGCTGGGCGTAAAACGTATCGTATTTGGCGAGTGTGGCCATGCCTGGCGGGTGGCCTATGCCTTCCTGAATACCCTGGCAGGGCCGTTCGACTTCCTGGACCAGAACTACCCCGTGCCCCAGCACATCCTGGAATTCACCCTGGACGAGATCGAGAAAGGCACGTTGAATATTGACAAATCGCTGAACGACGACATGGTGCTGACCTTTCACGATTCCTGCAACGTGGCGCGGGCAACCCGCATGGGCGACAAGCCCGGTGGGCAGTTCGACATACCCAGGGCAGTCATCAAAGCGGTGTGCAACAACTATGTTGATATGCCGGCAGACAGCATCCGTGAAGCGACTTTCTGCTGTGGTGGTGGCGGTGGTTTGCTCACTGACGATCTCATGGAGCTCCGCGTCAAAGGCGCCAAACCCCGCATGGAAGCACTCAAGAGCGTTACCGAAGAGTATGGGGTTACCCACATGGCGGCAATTTGTGCTATCTGCAAATCGCAGTTCACCAAGGTCATTCCTTACTACGGTTTTGAAATGGATCAGATTGTCAGCGTACACCAACTGGTGTCCAACGCCCTGATCCTCACCGGGCAGAACAGCGAAAGCGAAGAAGACAAATCCGAGGAAGACGCCGCTTGAACGGGCGCTCTTTCGCAACAAAATAATCCTCCCGAAAGGGTAACAGTTTTAACTGGTTTGGAGAGTGACAATGGCAACTCCTAGTGATGAAATGACAAAGAGCATTACCTGGCGTCGGTTTGAAGAAGGCAAGAACAAATGGGACGACTGGACGGATGACATCTTCAACTATGATACTTCACATAAATGTCCCACCTATGTTCATGAAACTCCTCCTTGCCAGGGTAGTTGCCCCTCCGGTCACGACGTTCGCGGCTGGCTGTCCATCGTGCGTGGTATCGAAAAGCCGGCAAAAGGCATGGAGATGGAAGAATATGCATTCCGCCGCGCTACCGAGTCCAACCCTTTTCCATCCATGATGGGCCGCGTGTGTCCTGCGCCTTGCCAGGACGGTTGTAACCGCAATGCGGTGGAAGACTATGTTGGCATCAACTCCATCGAACAGTTTATCGGCGACAAGGGATTGGAAAAAGGCTATGCCTTTGAAGCCGGCAAGGATACCGGGAAGAAGGTTGCGGTTATCGGCGGTGGTCCTGGCGGTATGGCTGCGGCCTATCAACTGCGCCGCATGGGACATGCTGTGACCGTGTTCGAAGCCCAGCCGGAGCTTGGCGGCATGATGCGCTACGGTATCCCCAACTACCGCGTTCCCCGCGACAAGCTGGCGGCTGAAAATCAGCGTATCGTGGATATGGGCGTTGAGGTTCGCTTCAACACCCGAGTGGGCAAGGACATCAGCGTCGAGGATCTGGAAAAAGACCATGACGCCATTATCTGGGCGCTAGGC
>JAJRUY010000050.1 GCA_024277555.1 Gammaproteobacteria bacterium
CAGCATGCAAGTGCTGGGAGATGACATTTATGTTTTAGTTATTGTAGCTGTCCAGTTTGCGCACCATGGTGGAAAGTAAGTGATGCTTGATGCGCTCGGCCATGCGCAACCGCTGGTCGGAACTCATATGACGGTACATGTTCCCTGCTGCGGATTTGGCCATATAGGAAAAATCAAAATATGGCGCAATCTCAACATCCATATATTGCCCCAGGGAACGCGGATTCAGGTCTACACGGCGCAAAAGCTCAAGCAGGCGCCCCATGCCTTCCTCGAGCAACGCCGCCGGGCTGTCCTTGATGATCTCTGGCATAACCGGCCTGGGCATGGGTAGAACATAGCCATAGGCATGCGCAGGCACACCGGATTGCGCCTGTGCAATCCCCATGCTCACTATCGCCAATATGGTAACAGCCGTTTTTTTCATTGACTATTCCTCCGCTGCTGTAAATCCTGCTTCTTCAGCATGCAAAATACGCCGGCCTTTCAGAAAGGCTAGCCCGCATTTCTCACCGTGGTTCGGGAATTCCGGTCAATCCGGCAAAGCAGTTTGTTTGATCATCCGAAAAGCATAGCTGTCGGGTCCCATGCAATGCTGCCTGCCGTCTGGCACCTGCATCTGGCGCGCAAAATATTGTTGATCCGGCAACCAAATATTTACACCTTCAGCCCCAATTCATCCCAAAGCTCATCGATCCTGGTTTGAACCACCTTGTCCATGACAATGGGACTACCCCATTCGCGGCTGGTTTCTCCGGGCCATTTGTTAGTGGCGTCAAAGCCGACCTTCGACCCCAGGCCGGAAACCGGAGAGGCAAAATCCAGGTAGTCGATGGGAGTATTCTCCACCAGAGTGGTATCCCGGGCAGGATCCATGCGCGTGGTCATGGCCCAGATAACATCGTTCCAGTCGCGCACATCAATATCGTCATCGGTGACGATAACAAACTTGGTGTACATGAACTGGCGCAGAAACGACCAGACCCCGAACATCACTCGCTTGGCGTGGCCGGGATACTGTTTTTTCATGCTCACCACGGCCATGCGATAGGAGCAACCTTCCGGCGGCAGGTAAAAATCCGTGATCTCGGGAAACTGTTTTTGCAGAATCGGAACAAACACCTCATTCAGCGCCACCCCGAGAATCGCCGGTTCATCCGGCGGCCTGCCGGTATAGGTGCTGTGATAGATCGGATCAGAGCGATGGGTAATGCGCTCAATGGTAAACACAGGAAAGTCATCCACTTCATTATAGTAACCCGTGTGATCACCAAACGGCCCTTCCGGAGCCATATCGTCCGGATGAATCACTCCCTCCAGCACATATTCTGCAGATGCAGGCACCTGCAAGTCGTTTCCCAGGCTTTTGGTTACTTCAGTACGGGAACCGCGCAGCAAACCGGCAAAGGCATATTCTGACAGGGTATCCGGCACTGGCGTTACTGCCGCCAGAATGGTTGCCGGATCGGCTCCCAGGGCGACCGACACGGGAAAAGCTTCTCCGGGATGCATCTGCTGCCATTCCCGAAAATCCAGGGCGCCGCCACGATGCGCCAGCCAGCGCATGATCACCCGGTTGCGACCAATCACCTGCATACGATAGATGCCCAGGTTCTGGCGCGGTTTTTCCGGTCCCCGGGTAATCACCAGCCCCCAGGTAATCAATGGCCCGGCATCTCCTGGCCAGCAGGTCTGTACAGGTATGCGGGACAGATCTACATCTTCACCAGATAATACGACCTCCTGGCAGGGAGCCGATTTGCGCTCTCTGGGCGCCATGTCCAGTACCTTGCGATACAGAGGAAGCTTTTCCCAGGCATCCTTCATGCCTTTTGGTGGATCCGGCTCCTTGAGCGTGGCCAGCAGCTTTCCCACCTCACGCAATGCGCTTACCGAATCTTCCCCCATGCCCATAGCCACCCGCCGGGTAGTGCCAAACAGATTGGTCAACACCGGCACATCATATCCACGGGGGTTCTCGAACAGCAGGGCCGGTCCGCCGGCACGCAGCACCCGATCGCTGATCTCTGTCATTTCCAGAACCGGGTCAACCTCGGTCTGTATGCGCCGCAACTCACCCTGCTGCTCCAACTGAGAAATAAAATCTCTAAGATCCTGATACTTCATGCAGGCAAGTTCTCCCGGTCGAAAACACGGAAATGCCGCTCATGCCACCCGGGATGTTCACCTAAGGCAGCTCGCAACACTATTTGAAGGCTGGAATGGTATTGGTTCGAAACCACTGTTTGGTTTCCGGCTCATATTCCCAGGATTGCTGATCCACAATGCTGCGCACCACCTGGCGGTCACGAAACAGGTAATTGATGCGAGCCGTTTGCACGATCTTGTTATCGCCTGCCGGAGCCGGAGGCACGACCACTTCATACTCCGTTACACGAATATTGGCGGGATCCTTCGCTATGGCCTTCTGCTGGGCGAGCATGGACGGGCGCAAATAGGCGGGCAAAGCCTCCAGCGCGCCCCAACGCACTTCATGGGCATAGGCTTTCAGGCGCTCATGCATTTTCTGGTTCTTGCTCGCTTTCTCCACAGTCGCACAACCACTGGTCAGTAGCATGAGGGACAGTATTGCAAGCAGGGCAGCCGCCTGTGTAGAAAAGTTTTTCACGCGCTGAACTCCATCCTGAGTGATTCAACTGGTATTATCCCAGCCCAACCCCGTAATGCAACCAGACAAATCATGCCGGACACCCTTTCCCAGGAACCCATAGAAGAACTTGCCATCAAGGGCAGCAAGCTTACCCTGCTGGGCACGGCCCATGTTTCCAGAACCAGCGCCGATATGGTAGAGCAACTTATCGAAAGCAACGCATACGATGCCGTTGCGGTAGAACTGTGCCCCAGCCGCTACAACGCCATACTATCACCTGATTCCCTGGCCAGGATGAATCTCATGGACGTATTCCGCAGCGGCAAGGCTTCCATGGTGGTTGCCAACCTGGCCATGGGAGCCTATCAACAGCGGATTGCGGAACAATTCGGCATCGAACCTGGCGCAGAACAACGAAAAGCCATTGAGCTGGCACAAAAACACCATCTGCCTGTATTGCTTATCGACCGGGAGATCGGCGTTACCCTGAAACGTACCGCCAGCAACCTGCCCTGGTGGAAGCGCTGGAGCCTGTTCACGGGACTGCTGCTGTCGCTGATCTCGCGTGAAAAGGTGGAAGAGGAAGAGATCGAAAAGCTCAAGCAAGGCGACATGCTGGAAACCACCTTTGCCGAGTTCGCTCACGACAGGAAAGACCTGTACGTTCCCCTGATCGACGAACGCGACGCCTATATGGCGGCAAGACTCACCCAGGAGATCGAGGAAAAGGGTCATGAAGACATTCTCGCCGTGGTGGGCGCGGGTCATCTCAAGGGGATCAGCGACAAACTGCGGCAGGGCATTGAGAATCCGGCTGCATGTGTCGCAGAGCTGGACAGGCTGCCAGAGCCTTCCCGCTGGCCAAAGGTTGTACCCTGGGTCATCGTCACCCTGATATTCATTGGCTTTGGCATCGGCTTTTATCGCAGCCCGGAGCTGGGCTGGCAGCTGGTGTGGAGCTGGGTATTGATCAACGGCAGCCTGTCGGCAGCAGGCGCTGCACTGGCTGGCGCTCATCCACTTACCGTGATCACGGCCTTCATCGCCGCGCCCATCACTTCCCTGAACCCCACCATCGGCGCAGGCATGGTAACTGCTGCAGCAGAGCTGTGGCTGCGCAAACCCACAGTAAAAGACTTTGAACAGCTACGTCACGACACCACCCACTGGACAGGCTGGTGGAAAAACCGTGTGTCCCGAACCTTGCTGGTATTCCTGTTCAGCACCCTGGGTTCTGCCGCGGGTACCTATATCGCCGGCTTTCGCATCGCCGGTCAGCTGACCGGCGGCTGACCGGGTGCAAAAATCCGCAAATTTTGACACCATCAGAGATTATAGCGACCATTTCGGTTGAGCGGTCAAAGCAGCTCTTGCATCGGGCCTTGGCTTTTTATCGACCGGAATAACCATGGAAGTTTCTGTTATACTGTGCGCCGCAATACAGCATTTTCCTTTCTTCCCTGCGCAGGCTCCGCATGTCCACAACTGATACATCCCTTTCCTTCGAGGAACTGGGACTTCCGCCCGTATTACTTAAGGCACTGGCCGACATCGGCTACGAAAACCCTTCTCCGATCCAGTCACGCTGCATTCCGCTGCTGCTGGAAGGAAAAGACATACTGGGACAGGCGCAGACGGGAACCGGAAAAACCGGCGCCTTCGCCCTGCCCCTGCTGGCGCAGATCGATCTCAAGCAGCAAAAACCCCAGGTACTGGTGCTGACACCTACCCGGGAGCTGGCTATCCAGGTGGCTGAAGCATTTCAAACCTACGCCCATCACATGAAGGGTTTTCATGTGCTGCCCATCTATGGCGGCCAGGCCATGAGCCAGCAACTGCGGCTGCTGAAACGCGGCGTACATGTGGTGGTGGGCACACCGGGGCGGGTGATGGATCACCTGCGCCGCAAAACCCTGCAACTCGATGGTCTGAAAAGCCTGGTGCTGGATGAAGCCGATGAGATGCTGCGCATGGGCTTCATCGACGATGTGGAGTGGATTCTGGAGCAGGCACCGGAACAGCGCCAGACTGCCCTGTTCTCCGCCACCATGCCGGAGGTAATCCGCAAGGTGGCGCACAAGCACCTCAACAATCCGACAGAAGTGCGCATCAAGTCAAAAACCAGCACCGCAACCACCATCCACCAGCGCTACTGGCTGGTAAGCGGCCTGCACAAACTGGATGCCCTGACCCGGCTGATGGAAGTGGAAAACTTCGATGCCATGTTGATCTTCGTACGCACCCGTATCGCCACCGTGGAACTGGCCGACAAACTGTCCGCCCGGGGTTATGCCGCAGAGGCGCTCAACGGCGACATACCGCAAAATCAGCGTGAAAAAACCGTTGCGCACCTGAAGAACGGCAAGCTCGATATTCTGGTCGCAACCGATGTAGCCGCCCGGGGGCTGGATGTGGAGCGCATCAGCCATGTGCTCAACTATGACATTCCCTACGATACGGAATCCTATGTGCATCGCATCGGGCGCACCGGTCGCGCCGGACGCAAGGGGGAGGCCATCCTGTTCGTGGCGCCCAAGGAACGGCGTCTGCTGCGCGCCATAGAAAAGGCTACCAGCCACCCCATCGAACAGATGCACATGCCCAGCACTTCAGACATCAACGACAAACGGGTGGAAAAATTCAAGCAACGCATCACCGACACCCTGGCCACCGAGAATCTGAGCATCTACCAGGATATTCTCGAAGAATTCCGTTGCGAGAATGACCTGGATCCCATGCAGCTCGCCTCAGCCCTTGCGCTACTGGCGCAAGGCAGCGACCCGTTATTGATCAAGGATCAACCCAAAAAGCCCAAAGCACGGAAGGAGCACAAGGAAGAACCCGGCAAGGCCACCGCCCGCCCCCGCAAACCTGCATTCTCCACCGAAGCCCAGCCGCTGAAAGAGTTTCCTGACCTGGAAATGGAGCGTTTCATCATCGATGCCGGATACAACCATGATGTAAAGCCCGGCAATATCGTTGGCGCCATCGCCAATGAAGCCGATATCGAAAGCTGCTATATCGGCACCATCGAAATACACGATGACTTCACCACCGTGGATCTGCCGCAAGGCATGCCAAGGGAAGTGATGGAAATACTGCAAAAGGCGCGGGTTGCAGGGCGCAAGATGGCTTTACGCCCAGCAGGAAAAAAGCCCGCCAAAGGCAAGAACATCAAGCGCAGCCGCAAGCACCACAAGGGCAGCGGGGAAAAAACAGGGCGGAAGCAATCGGCAGCCATCCCACCTAGCCAAAAAACCCCTAAAATGTGATACAGATTACAGGGTGCCTCGAATAATTGTCATACCGGCGCACGACTCCAAGGATGGAGGAGGTAGAGCGAAGCAGGATGCCAGAGCCGAGGCCGGTATCCACAACCTGTTGATTTGTCTGGACTCTGGCTTTCGCCGGAGTGACGAAATCTGTATTTTTCGAGGTGCCCTACATATAGCACAGGGAAAACCGTGGCAAGGTTTAAAAATGGAGATTTGTATTTTAAGGAAGTAAATATCCCCCGGCAGAGCCGGTGGCTTTAATTTTGTGAGCCGCTCAAAGCGGACAATTCATGAACCGCCTAAAGGCGGTCGTCAGCGCAACAGTTCCAGTTGATCTAAACGCCTATCTTCATACTCCTGGTGCCGAATATACTCCCGTATCAACTCATCATCCCTACCAACCGTTGATACGAAATACCCTCTGGCCCAGAAATGTTGCCCAACAAAATTTCGTTTCCGTTCACAGTATACCCGGGCAATATGAATGGCACTTTTCCCTTTGATATAGCCGACCACCTGCGAAACAGCGTACTTTGGCGGAATGCTGATCAACATATGCACATGATCAAAACGACGATGGATCACAAATCAAAGACCTGAACCCGTCCTGTCCTGCGTCTGACCCTGTCCTGCGTCATTCCTGCAAAAGCAGGAATCCAGGACACCCACTCATTCAATACATGGCGCCTCATTCTCCCCGGAACTGGGAATTAAGTATTGTGTCCCCGGAACTCGGGAACTCGGAACTCCCCGGAACTCCGGGTCTCCCCTTCGTCGTCATTCCTGCGGAAGCAGGAATCCAGGACCAGGACCAGGACACCCACCGATTCAATTCATGGAGCCTCGTTCTCCCCAGAACCGAGAATTAAGTATTGTGTCCCCGGAGCTACCCGCCCGGAGCTACCCGGAACTACCGGAACTAATTATCGCTTCCTACAGAATGTTCAGCAGGCTGGAAACACCACGAATTCCGGGCTATCATCATTCCTGATCCAGCAGCCGACAGTATTGTACTATGCGCACAGGACACAGCCACATACATCAGTTGATCGACAAACTCGAAAACCTGCCACCGGAGCGTATATAGGAAATAGAAGACTTCATCGACTTCATCAGGCAACGCGATCAGGATCGACAATTGAACCAAGCCGCAATGAAGATCGCCGAACCGGGTTTGAACAAGACCTGGAACAACCCGGACGACGCCATTTATGGCTCCCTTTGAGTTTGGCGACATCATCCTGGTGCCGTTTCCATTTACCGACCAATCCACCACAAAAAAACGCCCTGCGGTCGTCATCAGTTCCGCTATTTACAACACCGAGCGACCTGATTTGATCATCATGGCATAACGCCTGCATATATGCGTTCCCGCGCAGGAGCGTGGGAACGAGGAACAATTTGTTATGGATATGCTGGATACTATCATTCAGCAGGACAACCACTAGAACAGACAGGAGATAGAGGTCATGCAAACCGCTAAACAAGACGCCATCAACGCCATCCAGCAACTTCCTGACAATGCCGATACGGAAGAGATGATTTACCGGCTGTATGTGCTTGAGAACATCCGCCGTGGCCAGCAGGATGCCGCCGAAGGCAAAACCCAAACCGCTGAGGAGATACTCAAGGATATTCAATCATGGTGAAATGGACGGCGCATGCCAAAGCCCAAGTGCACCATATCCATGATTACATAGCTCAGGATTCACCGCTGTATGCCCGGCGGGTCAGTGAAGAACTGGTCAAGAAAACCATCGGGCTGGATGCCCTGCCTCGCAAGGGCAGGAAAGTGGCCGAACTGAATATGGATGCGGTGCGGGAGCTAAGCCTGTATTCCTACCGGATTTTGTATGAGATTAAATCTGACAAGCTGATCGAGGTATTGGCCGTTATTCATAGACGGCAGCATTTGGAGGCCGAGAATATCCCGAGAGCACAATAACAACAAAACCTGCGACAAACATCGGTGTTTGTCATCAGCAGCAGCCACAGGCTGATCCACAAACCGAAGAGTGACAGGTTCCGTAGGCACTGCTTCAACGGCGATGGATCACAAATCAAAGACCTGACCCCGTCCTTCGCAAAAGCAGGAATCCAGGACACCCACTCATTCAATACATGGCGCCTCGTTCTCCCCGGAACTGGGAATTAAGTATTGTGTCCCCCGAACTCCGCCCCGAACTCCGAACTCCCCCCGGAACTCCATAGGTGACCGCAATGTGCTATCAATAGAATTTCCTTTTCTTCCCG
The DNA here is from genome assembly GCA_024277555.1 of Gammaproteobacteria bacterium. Classification (GTDB taxonomy): domain Bacteria; phylum Pseudomonadota; class Gammaproteobacteria; order Chromatiales; family Chromatiaceae; genus Thiolapillus. The sequence goes on from JAJRUY010000050.1 coordinate 8,140, forward strand.
CCACGAACCGGCCAGACATATTTATTTCCGACTTTGAAATAGAAATAAGGCCGTGCGACTGCAAACGACACGTAGGCTGCAGAATCCCGGTTGGGGGCTGACGCGCTGCTGGAAGACCAGTAATCGCCGGCAACTGCGCTGAAAGGATGCGAGGGAGACAGGGACGGATTCTTTTCTCCCGTGTCTGTCAGACTCCACAACTCATTCGCGTTGGGCAGGCGCCAGTCGGTTTGCGGATTGCCATTGTTGCTGACATCACCACAATCATAATTCCCGATATTGATGCCCCGCACAAAATCCAGCGCATGCTGCCAGATCACCGCTCCATCTCCAGCATCACCATCCTGGTCGAAATCAGGATTGTCAGCGATACAATTGGCATTTTTCATCCAAATCAAATCTGTAAGGGTATCGGTCACCGTGCCATCGCCATTGTCTCTGAAACGGGGTACAGGTAAAAAAAGAGGATGCCAGTCTGGAAGCGTGAACTGATCCAGGGTCTTCAGCATACCACCCATCTTGTACTCCCCATCCTCTCCCGTACCCGGGCAAGGGCGATTCACACCACTTTCATCCCAACATTCGGACTCGCCTGTACGGGGCACCCATAAACTGAACGCTGGAGGAGATTCGATACCGGTCAGCCTGGAACCATCCCCCACGAATGAAGAGGCCGTGACAGTACCATTGACCTCCAGTTCCGTAGCAGGTGTTTTCGTTCCTATGCCCAGTTTACCCTCCGCGATATAAGAATCCCCACCCGGATTCAGGCTAAGCTCTCCCGCCATCGGCGCCATCGAGTACAGCGCCAGAACAAATCCTATCCCGCCTAATAACATTGTTTTTCGGATCATCATCCTGCCCTCTATAACCACATGGATAGCAAAGCATTATACGCCTCGGATCAAAGATACGCCTGAGTCCCTCTCATATAGTCAGGGCCACGTCATCTAATAGCAGAGCAACAGCAAAGCAAAAAGCAACAGAAAAGCAACAGAAAAGCAACAGAAAAGCAACAGAAAAGCAACAGTGAAGCAACAGGGTCAGGAAGCAACAGAAGCAACAGGGTCAGGTCTTTGATTTATGATGCCCTGGACAATAATATTTGAGTATTTATGGGTACTGACCCCTTTTCGCCTTTTCGGACCTCAAGCAGAGCCGTAAGCACTACAAGGGCAGCGGGAAAAACCAACTGGCAGCAACCCGTAGGCTTTACAGCTCTTTTACCAGAGCCAGTACGTCTCTGGCATGGGTCTTTGGGACAACGCCATGCCCCTGTGTCAGGATCTGGGGTAACTCCTGGTTTATTGTTTGATCCCCGAGTGCCGCAGCAAAGCTTCAATGCTGGGCTCTCTTCCACGAAAAGCCATAAACAGATCCATGGCGTCTTCACTGCCGCCTTTTTCCAGAATGTTTTTCCGGAATGACAAGCCTGTCTCCTGGTTAAATACACCCTTTTCCTCGAACAGGGAAAAGGCATCAGCCGAGAGCACCTCTGCCCATTTGTAGCTGTAATATCCGGCAGCATAACCGCCGCCGAAGATATGCGAAAATCCATGAGCAAAGCGATTCCATGCTGGCGGCCTGACTATCGCCACTTCCTCGCGCACCGTTTCCAGGGTTTCGTAGATACGCCCTCCCTGCCCGGGGTCGTATTGCAGGTGGATGAGAAAGTCGAACAGGGAAAATTCCAACTGGCGCAACAGCTGCATGGCAGACTGGAAATTGCGCGCCGCCAGCATGCGCTCATACAAGGTATCCGGCAGGGGTTCGCCGGTTTCAAAATGTCCGGAAAACAGCGCCAGCGCTTCTTTTTCCCAGCACCAGTTTTCCATGAACTGGGAAGGCAGTTCCACCGCATCCCAGGCAACGCCGGCAATACCGGAGATGGAGGGATAATCCACCTGGGTTAGCATATGATGCAGCCCATGCCCAAACTCATGAAACAGAGTCTGCACTTCCTCATGGGTGAGCAGCGCCGGCTTCTCTCCCACGGGGGGAGTAAAATTGCAGGTCATGAAGGCTACGGGCAGCTGTTCCTTGTTACGGGTCTTCATGCGCGATATGGCATCCGCCATCCAGGCGCCGCCGCGTTTGTTGGGGCGCGCATACAGATCAAAGTAAAACTGTCCCAGCAACTCTCCAGAATGATCACGGATCTCGTAGAAGCGCACATCCGGATGCCAGGTTTCCACCTGTTCCGCGCTTTCCCGGATCTGTACGGCGAAAACCCTGCCGATTACATCGAACATGCCCGGAATCACCCGGGTTTCCGGAAAATAGGGCTTCAGCTCTTCCTGGCTGATGCTGTAGCGATGCTGGCGCAGTTTTTCGCTGTAGTAAGGAATATCCCAGGATTCCAGTTCCGTTACGCCATATTGTTCCCGGACGAAATCATGCAGTTCCGCAAGTTCTGCC
>JAJRUY010000051.1 GCA_024277555.1 Gammaproteobacteria bacterium
ATGCGCGCCAGTTCCTCTGCCTGGTTGAGCAGATTCAGCGCCTGAATGCGTTTTTCCTGCCAGCTTGCATTCACCTCCATGGACCACCAGACGGCAGCGGTATCTACCGCATCGGAAAAGCTTTCTGTCCAGGAGACGGCAGGGTAATGCCGGGCATCGGCCAGGGGCTTGGACAAGGCCCAGAAGGTCTGGATGATGTCTTTGGTGTGGTTGGTGACAGGTTCGGAAAAGTCGCCGCCGGGTGGTGATACCGCGCCGATCAGGGATACTGAGCCGCTGTCTCCGGAAAGGGTCTGCACCCGCCCGGCGCGCTCATAGAATGATGCCAGGCGGGATGCCAGATAGGCGGGATAGCCTTCTTCCACCGGCATCTGTCCCAGGCGCCCTGCAACTTCCCGCAGTGCTTCCGCCCAGCGGCTGGTGGAATCTGCCAGCATCACCACATCATGACCCTGGTCACGATAGTATTCGGCCAGGGTGACGCCAAGGTAGATGGAAGCTTCCCTGGCCACCACCGGCATGTTTGAGGTGTTGGCCACCAGTAGGGTGCGCTCCATGAGAGAGCGTCCGGAATAGGGGTCGGTAAGCTCGGGAAAGGACTCGAGAATATCCACCAGCTCGTTGCCTCGTTCGCCGCAGCCGACATAGATGACGATATCGGCATTGGTCCAACGGGCGATTTGCTGCTGCAGTATGGTTTTTCCCGCGCCGAAAGGTCCGGGGATGGCGCCCTTGCCGCCTTTCAGCAGGGGAAAGAAGGTGTCCAGTATGCGTTGCCCGGTGAGCAGTGGGGCAATGCCGTCGTCCCGTTTCCGGTAAGGACGCGGGATGCGCACCGGCCAGCGGTGAAACAGCTTCAGCTCCTGAATGCCGTTCAGCGGGCTGCGCACCCTGGCGATGACCTGTTTGAGATCGTAGTCCCCTGCGCCAGCCAGTTCCAGCAGCTCTCCCTTGATTTTGGGGGGTACCAGGATGCGGTGCTCGATGGATGCCGTTTCCTGCACCCTGCCCAGCACCATGCCGCCCTTTATCTCTGCTCCGGCTTTTAGCCTGGTGTCGGGTATAAATGGCCAACGCTTGTCCCGGTCGAGTGCGATGGTGTTCAGCCCCCGGGGGATATGGTCGCCTGTTTGTGCCATCAGGGTTTTCAGGGGACGCTGTATCCCGTCAAATATGCCGCCCAACAGGCCTGGTCCCAGCTCCACTGACAATGGGTATCCCAGGGGAGTGGCCGGTTCTCCCGGCCGCAGCATTTCCGTGGATTCGTATACCTGGATCAGTGCGCGATCAGCATCCAGCCCAATCACCTCACCGGTCAGCTCCAGTGCACCCAGTTGAACCTGTTCCCCGATGGCAGCGCCCGGCAGGTGGGCGCGCACCAGCGGGCCGTTGACTTCAATCACTGTACCGCTGTCAGTCATCGAAGAGTCCCCGCTGGCTGATCTCGGCAGCGAACAGTCGTTCTGTTATTACCCGTAGCAAAATACCCTCAAAGCGTTCGATGCGGCCCTCGAAGCTGTTGTCGATACGGATGCGGTTGTCCTTGCTGCGTAGCAGTACGCCGCCACTACAATCGATGGGAGTATGCGCCAGTTCGATTTGCTTTGCTGGTGCTATATCCGACACAAAGACTTTCCAGCGGGGCTTCAGGTGTTTAAGGTCAGTGGCATTGACCTCGGCTACCAGCTCTGTACTTTCGATATTGCCCGCCGCCTGGGTCAGCAGCTTGTGCAGCAATGCCATATAGGTATCCTGATTTTTGCTGGCATCCCGTAGCCTTGCTGGCAGCTCATGCAGCACAGACTGGATTAACTGCCAGCGCAATTTGTCCAGCTTGCCTTTCAGCCTCAGCTCGCTGGCCTGGATCTGGCGGCGGAACAGGCGTTCCGCCTCCGCCTGGGCGGCAAGCACTTCATTTTGTTCCCGGATATGCAGCCGTTCATGGGCATCTTCGAGTATGTGCTGGCGTGCACGCCGGGCGCGCTGATGGTACTCCTGGGCCAGCTTTTCAGCTCGTTCCAGTAAGGCCTTTTCCAGTTCGTTGACCAGTTGTTCTTGTGCCATGCTGCTTGTTTCACCTTATTCCAGTGCGTTTTTCCCGAGTACGCTGATGACCAGCTCTTCTACTTGGGGACGATAGTCCCTGGGCGCATTCAGTGGTGGGATTTCCGTGATCACGATGCCGCTGCCACGACGCTGCAGTTGTTGCAGCAAGGTACAGTCGCAGCGCGCCAGTGACGGCTCAAGAAATACCAGCGCCGTTTGTTCTCGTTCCACCAGTTCTTGCAGCAGGCTGTCCAGCTGTTGTGGTGAAGCGTCCGGCCAGGTTTCAAAGCCGATCAGGGAAAAGCCTGCGCACAATGCCGCTTCCCCCATCATGATCAACCGCGTATCTGCTCTGTTTTCCTCCACAGGCATAGCTGTCAGCCGATTTTTCCCAGCATCAGAATAGTTACCACCAGGCCATATATGGCAATCCCTTCGGCCAGACCCAAGTAGATCAGGGTGCGGCCGAACAGCTCGGGTTTCTCCGCGATCACCGCCAGGGATGCTGCACCTACGGGCCCTACTGCAATGCCTGCCCCGATGGTTGCCAGGGCAGTGGGAATGCCGATGCCGATGAGGGCGAGCCCCAGCCCGATGCTTACTCCTGAATCAGGTTTCACTACGGTGACATCGGCTGCCATGGCGTCTTGCATGCCCAGCACCAGCAAGCCGATTTGCGCGCCAACGAATACCAGCAGGTTGACACCCACAACTGCTTTCCAGCGTCTCTGGGTGTTGCGGTTTGAAGTCGGGGGGTTGATTTCCAGATAGATGCCGGTGCCGATGAGGGCCAGCAGGCTCAAGCTCAGTAACATGACCATCCAGTACATAACGGACTCCTCAGGTTTTCGTGTTCAACAAATCGTTGGCAGACAGGCGCATGGGGCGGAATTCATGGCCATCTCCCCGGAAGAAGCGGGAGAAACCTTCATAATACTCCAGGCGCAACACCTGTATTGTCACGATAGCGCCTTCCAGTATCAGAATAAATAGGTTTCCCAGCACAATGGTGATCCAGTACCCGGTGCTTCCCAGCATGTCCGCCAGTGCAAAAACCGCCACAGACAACGCCACATGATTGAGGCCGAAGGCTGCCACGCGCAAAAAGGAAAGGGTGTTGGATATATAATTCATGAAGGTTTCAAAGCCTTCAATGGCAACTACCAGCAATCGTTCTCCAGCCGCTGATTGCTGCTGCTGCCATTTGTAGCCAAGTACGGTTGCCAGGGAAGCAAACAACAGGAATCTGCTCCACACATCCACGCTTCCATGCTCGAACCATTGCCAGCCGCCGAAGAGTATGCTCAGGTACAGCAGCAGGCCGGCAATGCCCCGGCTGTCAAAAAATGCCCTGGCAAAGCGGTTTTCCACCAGGTCATTGCGAATGCTCAGCAGCGATGCCAGAAAAATAAATCCCACACCCCAGAAAAATGCCACCTTGAGCATCAGCACCGGGTCGCTCAGCGGTGGCATCCACAAGGCGGGAAAAAGATGTTCGTAGCCGAATACGCTGCCATACAGAGCGCCAAACAACATGGAAGACAGGCCTGCGGTCATCAGCGCCGAACGCAGCTTGCCCAGCTTGCCGGGCCATAGCCATGGCGCCAGGAAGATGATGGCGCCATGCCCCAGGTCGCCGAACATCATGCCGAACATGATGATGAAACTGATGGTGAAGAACCAGGTCGGGTCGATTTCCTGATAGCGCGGAATACCGAAATTTCGTACCAGGGCAGTGAACGGGCGGAGCCAGTTTGCATGGTGAATATAGGACGGCACCCGGTGTTGCTCCCTGGCATCCGGCTGGCGGCGTTCCATGATCACAGGCCCCTGCAGGCCGTGTTTGAGCATGGCTTCCAGGGCATTGGTCTTCTGTACAGGCACCCAGCCGGAAATGTAGGCCAGCCCGCCACGGCTGCGCAGGGATTGACCAAACTGCGGAAAGCCGGAAGCGGCCAGCAGAACCTGGGTTGCCTGATCCAGGCGCTGGCCGTATTCCTTGACGCTTGCCTGTATATCAAGCTGCAGATGGCGTTGTTCATGCAGGATTTTCTGCTCTTGTTCCTGTAACTGTCGAGCGACTTTGCCGGGGTGTCCGGAGAGCTCTTCCGGCAACACGAAGAGATGAAAATCCGCTGCCTTGAGAACAGTTTTCAGGTTGTGTTCTTTCTCCTTGAGTCCTGCGATGACGATGTGCAGCAGCCCTTCATACCGGGAGACTTGGGTAAGGGTGTAGCCGATCATGGCGATGGCCTCGCGCAGCCGGGTGCTGTTTTCCTGGGGAATGGTGCCGGTGAGGATGTTTAAAAAACGATATTCCCTGCGTAGCATGCCCAGATCCAGATCGAGATTTCGGTAACAGCGCAAAAGCTCTTCGAGGCGATGAATATCTTTTAATTTTTCTTCATGGCGGCGTGCAGCTTCGGCACGGGATGAGCACTGCTGCCAGATGCTTCCCAGCCATGCTTCCAGTTCCAGCAGCTGTTGCAGTGTTGGTGCCTGCTCGGGGATGGTTTGTCCAGTTTCTGGTCTGTATTCCAGGAAATCCAGAATTTTCTGCAAATGGGAGCGGGCGGATGCAAAGCAGGAGGTGTAGCGCTGCTGCGGGGTTTCCGGAAGGTGCTCCATTTCTTCCTGTAGTGGATCGGGGGCGAAGTAGCCATAACGTGCCAGCAACAGGCCGGCCTGGGTCAGTTCTTCACTGAGCAGGGAGATTCCCACATGATGCATCGGAGTTGGCGTAAACATCAGGGTTGCTCTCTTCTGCTGAGGGCAGGATAGGCCAGCGGGTCGCCGCAGAACTGAATGAGTTCGTTGCTCAGCCCCAGCAAATGCCCCTTGAGCACCGCATGTATCAACTGCATCTGCTGTTCACGCAGATACAGATAGGCGTAGGCGATGGCCATGTTGAACCTTTGCTTGCGCAGGATCTTGTTGGCGCGGGTTCTGACCAGCTGCAGCATGTGATATTCAATATCCTCGATATCGTCGGTATTGGCAAGCTGCTGTTGCAATGGGCCAGGCAAGTGCTCGACTACTTCCTTGACGCTGGTGAGCTGGGCCAGTTGCTGCAGTGTTTTCAGGGAAAGCTGTCTGCCTCCCGGAGCCAGCAGAAAATACGCATGGGGGGCGGAAAGTTTGTAAACGAAGCGGAAACGCAATAATGAGATCAGATTGACCTGATCAAGCCAGGTGTGCAACAACTGCTGCGTCTGCTGTTTGTGGTTTCCCTTCAGGGCCGAAGCCAGGTGCACCAACTGGCTGTAATAGTTTGTGTCCATGGCGGCTTCCACATCGAACAGGGAGCGATGCTCTTCAAAAGCCTTGCGCGCCGGGCGCGCCATGCTGCTGTAGCTGCTGTTTTGCAGTTGCCGCAGCAATTCTTCTACGCTGTCTGTATTTATCAAAGCCTGCAGATCCAGGGAGCCCAGCCCGGCCAGATCCAGAAGTTGATGGGACGGATCGATCGGTTGCGAGCCGGAAAACCTGGTGCGCAGGAGAAGCTTGAGATTGACCAGTTCCAGGCGGCGCATCCAGTGACGAATAAAGTTTCGTTCGTTGCTGTTCAGGCAACGCATCAGCTTGATGCTTTCGTTGACCAGAATAGTGGCAAGGAACTGTTCCAGTTGCGCCGGATCCTTCGGCAGTTGCCGCGCCAATGCGCCGACTCCGGCCTGGATCAACAGGGGGTTTATTTCAGAAAGAGGCAGCTGCAGCAACGCCTTGCGCTGTTTTCTGTGCAGCAGTTGTTCCGCCATCAGGGAGACTCTCGTGTTCAGGTAGGCATAGCTTGCAACCTGACTTCCCATCTTTGATTACCGTTGCTCAGGATCCAGAATAAGCTGTATCGCCGCCTGCATGGCATCTTCCCGTGATTCTTCTGCCATGCTGCGCAACGCCTGGGCGCGCTCGTTGAAGCGCCGCTGCATCTCCGAGATATTCTGTTCGATCCGCTGTTGGGTCTTGTCCAGAAATGAGCTGTGCATCTCCGGTATGCGAGCCGCCAGCCTGTCTTCGGCAAGCTGTGCTTCATGCAATGCCTGACGGGTCAGTTCTTCCCGTTCCTCAATTGCCCTGGTCACCAGGGATTCGG
>JAJRUY010000052.1 GCA_024277555.1 Gammaproteobacteria bacterium
AGATTGGGCTCGTCGGCAGCCAGGAAACAGCAGAATGCATCCGGCAGATCCGCAAGCAGCTGCCTGATGTCCCGATGGTGCTGGACACAGTGCTCGCCTCCGGCGGCGGTCAGGCCATGGGCGCTGTAGAATATCTGAAACCGCTGATTCCACCGAGCACCATCATCACACCCAATCGCCGGGAAGCGCGGGAGCTAAGTGGTGCAAACAGCCGGGATGCCTGCGCCAACAAGCTGCTGCAACTGGGCTGCGGAGCAGTCCTGATTACCGGGGCAGACGAGTCTGCCCAGGGACAGGTCACCAACAACCTGTACGGCAACGGCAACGGTCGCCACTGGCAGTGGCCAAAGCTGCCAGGTAGCTATCATGGCTCCGGCTGCACCCTGGCCGCCAGCATCGCCGCTTGCCTGGCAAAAGAACAGCCCCTTGCAGATGCGGTCGCACTTGCCCAGGAATACACCTGGAAATCCTTGCAGCATGGCTTCCGGCCCGGCTCCGGCCAGTTCCTTCCGGGAAGGTTTTTGTTGTGAGTCAGTTATCCGGTCTGTATGCGATCACCCTGGAGGGCAGTCATGGTAAGACACTGCTTGCCCAGGCCGAAGCTGCACTTTCCGGCGGCAGCCGTATTCTCCAGTATCGTGACAAATCCAGTGATACGCAACGCCGCCAGGAAGAGGCTCGGGCGCTCCTGGCTCTGTGCCAGCAACACCAGGCCATGCTCATCATCAATGATGACCTTGAGCTATGCCAGCACTGTGATGCCCACGGCGTACATCTCGGGCACGATGACAGCCACCTGGAAGCCGCCCGGAAAAAACTGGGCCGAAACAAGATTATCGGCATTTCCTGCTACAACGATCTGCAACTGGCGCACCATGCAGCCGCCAGTGGCGCAGATTACCTGGCCTTTGGCGCAATCTATCCATCATCCACCAAACCAGCGGCTGTACATGCCAGCCTGGAGCTGCTGCACCAGGCAAAATCCGAGTTGGATCTGCCAATAGTTGCCATCGGTGGAATAACCCCGGAAAATGCACTCCAGGTGATTCAGGCGGGCGCCGACATGGTTGCCATGATTCAGGGGCTGTTCGGCCAGAAAGACATTCTCCTTGCCGCCCGGAAAACAACCAGATTATTCAAGTGATTTTGAGGAAACCCATGAGCACATCCCACGAACTGTTCCAGAAAGCACAACAGCATATTCCCGGCGGGGTCAACTCCCCGGTACGCGCCTTCAAGGGTGTGGGCGGCGACCCGGTATTCATTGAAAAAGCCTCCGGCTCCTGTATTTTCGATGCCGAAGGGAAGCGCTATATCGACTATGTCGGATCCTGGGGATCCATGATTCTCGGCCATGCCCATCCGGAAGTTATTGCCGCGGTAGCTGAAACCATTCCCCTGGGGCTGTCATTCGGCGCGCCCACGGAGATTGAGATCCGCCTCGCCGACAAGGTTTGCGAGCTGATGCCTTCCATCGAAATGGTGCGCATGGTTTCCTCCGGCACGGAGGCCACCATGTCCGCCATCCGCCTCGCTCGCGGCTATACCGGACGAGACAAAATTGTCAAGTTCGAAGGCTGCTATCACGGCCATTCCGACTCCCTGCTGGTCAAGGCCGGTTCCGGTGCATTGACCCTGGGAGAGCCGTCTTCTCCCGGCGTTCCCGCCTGCCTGGCAGAGCAGACCATCACCCTGGACTACAACAACATCGAGCAGGTAAGAGAGGCATTTTCCAGCATTGGGGAGCAGGTCGCCTGCATCATCGTCGAGCCGGTAGCCGGCAACATGAACTGCATTCCCCCAGTTCCCGGGTTTCTCGAAGGACTGCGCCAAATCTGCGACCAGTACGGCACCGTACTGATTTTTGATGAAGTCATGACCGGCTTCCGTGTAAGCCTGGGCGGGGTACAAGGGCTGTACGGCATTACCCCGGATCTGACCACTCTCGGCAAGGTCATCGGCGGCGGCATGCCCGTGGGCGCCTTCGGCGGCAAACGCGAGATCATGGAAAAGATCGCCCCCCTGGGGCCGGTTTATCAGGCCGGCACCCTGTCCGGCAACCCGGTCGCCATGGCTGCCGGACTGAAAACCCTGGAACTGATTTCCAAACCCGGATTCTTCGACCGGCTGGGACAGAAAACCGAGAAGCTCATTACTGGCCTGGTGGCGACAGCCAATGCCGCCGACGTTGCAGTAGCGGAGAACCATGTGGGCGGTATGTTTGGCCTGTTCTTCACCGGGGCAGATAAAGTCACCGACTTTGCCGGCTCCATGGCCTGCAACCAGGAACAGTTCAAACAGTTCTTCCATGCCATGCTGGATGAAGGTATCTACCTGGCGCCTTCCGCCTTTGAAGCAGGATTTGTTTCTGCAGCGCATTCCGACGAAGACCTGGACGCCACCTGGCAAGCCGCAGGCAGGGCTTTCGCCGCCATCAAATAAGGGAATATCTGATCAAGTCGTGAACTCGTATCTTGCGCCCATAACGTCCAGCTTCTTCGTTGCAAATTTTCGCAATAGCTTGCTATTACGTGCAATTTGCGCCTTGAATCTAGGCATTCTGAATCGCAATCTACTTCGTCCAGACTTGATCAGAAGTTCCTAAGGCTGACTGACCTTGGCTGAAAGCTTCCAGCAACTCCTGGAATGGATAACCGCCAATCCACACTGGGCCGGGTTTATCGTTTTCAGCATGGCGTTTGCCGAGTCCCTGGCGGTAGTGGGAATGGTGGTGCCGGGTGTTGCGGTGATGTTCGCCATAGGCGCACTCATCGGCGCCGGGGCACTGGATTTTCAGAGCATGGTCATATGGTCGGTACTGGGTGCCGTGACGGGAGACAGCCTGAGTTTCTGGCTGGGCAAAAAATACCAGCGCCAGTTGACCGGCCTGTGGCCGTTTAACAGGCATCCGTCGATACTGGAAAGAGGCATCAGCTTCTTCCAGCGCTACGGTGGAAAGAGCGTGGCCATCGGACGTTTTTTCGGGCCGGTGCGGGCGATCATTCCCCTGGTTGCCGGCATGATGAACATGCCGACGGGGAGCTTCCTGTTCGCCAATGTGCTTTCGGCACTGGTCTGGGCGCCTGCCTATCTGCTCCCCGGCATGGCTTTCGGCGCGTCCATGGAACTGGCTTCGGAAGTGGCCATGCGTCTGGTGATCCTGCTGGTGGCGCTGGTCGCCAGCCTGTGGTTCCTGGGCTGGCTTTCCCATCGTTTGTTCGTCCTGATCCAGCCACATAGCAAGTTGCTGCTGCAAAAGGTATTGCACTTCGGCGAGAAACACCCCCGGCTGCAGCGAATCGCTCTGGCGCTGGGCGATCCCGGTCATCCGGAATCAGCCGGACTGGCCATGCTGGCGGGATTGCTGGTATTGAGCAGCATCATACTCGTTGTCATTGCCCTGTTGCCGCAATCACCTCTGCTGATTGCCGACAGCGCCCTGCATCTGGGTTTGAACGAACTGAGCAACCCCGCAGGCGACCGGATCATGCTGGGACTTTCCGCCCTGGCAGGAAGCAGCACCACCCTGACCATGCTTGTCGTAGTTTCCCTGGTGCTGGGGATTTCCGGACTCCGGCTCTCCACTCATCACTGGCTGGCCGGTGCTGGCAGTGTGTGGCTGTTAAGCATTGTGCTGGAAGTACTCATACGCCAGTCACCAGCGCTGATCTCTGCCATCCCGGATGTTTATGTACTCAGAGCAACCGTATTTTTTTCCCTTGGTGCAGTATTGGTGGCAACACCTGTCGCTTACGCAAAACGCTGGAGAATCTATTCCGCAGCAACCCTGTTGGTGGTGATGGTGGCATTTGCCCAGCTGTATCTGGGATCGACGCTGATGGCAGTACTGCATGCCCTTGGCGGAGGAATTATCTGGAGTACGGCAGTGGGCATGGCCTATCGCACCCATGGCTCAGGAAACATTGTTCGCAGACAAGCGCTGGCCATAGGCATCAGCATGCTGTTGCTGGCGCTTGCCTCGGCAGTCAGCGTTCCGCCCCCGCCCCCCGCGCCAGGTATGTTGCAAGTCCAGGGCAGCATGACGCTGGAACAATGGCGGCAGGACGGCTGGCGGAAACTGCCACGCTACCGGGATGACGTGCTGAACAAAAAGAACCACCCCCTGAATCTGCAGCTGACAGGCTCCCTGAACGCCTTTGCCGACAAGCTGAGGCAACAGGGCTGGCAGCCTGCCACGACAGCGACAGGGCTGGCAAGGCTGGAATTACTGGCAGCAACTGATAACCTGGAACAACTTCCACTACTTCCGCATAGCCATGCCGGAAAAATGTCGTTTCGCGTACTTAACAAGCCCGATTCCAATCAACGCCAGGTGATCTATCTTTGGCCAAGCCGGTATATCATCGAAGAAACCGGACAACCTATATGGCTGGGAGAAGTTACCACCCAGCAGAAAAGACAATGGCTGGGATTGCTGTCTTATCCGGTCAGCACCAGTGACAAGCAATCCGCCCTGGAAGTGTTGAAACAGGATGCCGATCACGCAGCCCTGGACTACCGCATGGTATATGACGGGCAATTGATGCTGTTGCAGGCCGGCACTCCTGAATGAGACCACGGCCTTCACATTTTTTGACATCGGCGGGTGGCTGCCGGGAAAGCATACTGTAATATAGGGGCTTGAATTCATGGTTTATTAACCCGGCAACCAGAGACACTGCGGGTTAATTGTCATCACGGAGATAATAATGAAGGTACTACTGGTTGACGATTCCAAAGCGGCGCGCTTCGCCATGGGCAAACTGCTCAAGGATCAGGGGCTGGAAGTGGAAATGGCAGCTTCCGGGGAAGAGGCGCTGGACAAGATCGCCACTGAGGACATTGACATCGTATTTATGGATCAGTCCATGCCCGGCATGGGGGGCATCGCCGCCACCACCGCCATTACCAGCAATGAAAAAACCGCCCATATTCCGGTAGTACTCTGTACCGGCAACGAAGGCAGCAAGCTGGAGCAAATGGCAGAAGAGGCCGGCGCCATCGGCGTGCTGACCAAGCCCCCCAAGGAAGACAAACTGAAAGCCGTACTCGCGACCATCAACGTGGAAACGGTCAGCGAAGAAATGCCGGAAGAAAAGATGGAAGAAACGGTCGCAGCACCGGCAATCGATATGGACGCCATCATGTCGGAAGTAGGCGCATTGCTTGGATCCGTACGCGAGCGTGTCTCCGGCATCGAAAAGAGCGTGGAACAAAAAATCACCGAACTGGCAAAGCATGGTGAAGAGAAGCTGCAACCACTGCAGGACTCCCTGAAAAAGATGGACAAGCGCATCGCCTCCCGCATCAAGGAGCAATTGTCCATGGATGCCGGCAACACCCGGATTCAACTCGAGGCCTTGCGTCAACAGGTCGAAACTGCTCTGGAAGACATGAAAGAGCTGGAAGGGAAACTGCGGGAAGATGTTGTCAGCCAGGCAAATTCCAGGATGGAAGCCATCATCGAAGACCGCCTGACCGGACTGAAGGACAGCATCAGCAAGATCGAGGAAGAAACCGATGCCCGGCTGCAACAAATGCAGACAAAGCTTTCCGGCATCCAGGGCAGCCTGCTGGGCAAGGCTGCATTAATCGCCATTCTCGCTGCAGGAGCCGCTTTTGGCGCGGCATACTACTTACTCAAGTAAACAGCATCAGGATCTGTCTGCTCCCCAGCGGGGCAGCAGATTGTGGCTAACCTGCAAATGGTCAAGAATCCTGGCCACCATGAAATCCACCAGGTCACCTACAGACTCCGGCTGATGGTAAAAACCGGGATTGGCAGGCATGATCACAGCGCCTGCCTGGGTAACGGCCAACATGTTTTGCAGATGGATAGCGGAAAAAGGGGTTTCCCGCACCACCAGAATCAATTGACGCCGCTCCTTGAGCATCACATCCGCCACCCGGTCGATAAGATCATCGCTGATGCCATGGGCAATGGCCGCCAGCGTACCAGTCGTACAGGGGCATACCACCAGCGCCTGGGGCGGATTGGAGCCGCTCGCCACCGGTGCCGTCCACTGCTGGCGGCCGAATACACGCAGTTGCCCCGGAGCTGCGTGAAAGTGCTCTGTCAGCTGCAACTGGGCCTGTTCCACCGCAGCGGGAAGCCGCAGATCCAGCTCCATTGCCGCCACCACCTGCGCCGCCTGGGAATATAACAGCTGCACTTCCCGCCCGGCCTGCAACAGGCAATCGATAAGACGCATGCCATAGGCGATGCCAGAGGCTCCGGTCAGAGCCACTGCAACGGGTTGATCGCTCATTGTCTGCTCTCCAGTTCCTGCAGTATGCGTGCGTGAATATTTTCGAAGCCGCCGTTGCTCATCACCAGAATCGTATCTCCTGAACTGGCACTGGCTTTCAATACCGACAGTATCTCTTGTGTAGAACCCAGCACCTTGCATTTGTTGCCCAGAGAAGCCATGACCTGTTCGGCATTCCAGCCCAGGGAAGGCGGCGCAAACAGCAGCACCTCATCTGCCCGGGCGAGGGATGCGGGAAGGGAATCGGCATGAATGCCCATGCGCATGGTATTGGATCGCGGCTCCAGCACCGCCACGATGCGTCCCTCTCCCACCTGGGCGCGCAGTCCTGCCAGGGTGGTTTCAATGGCCGTGGGATGATGGGCAAAATCATCATAGACCTCAATACCGGCTACAGTGCCGCGCAGTTCCATGCGCCTCTTTACATTTTTGAACAGACCCAGGGCATCTATACCGACATGAACAGGCACGCCGACATGGCGGGCCGCTGCAATGGCAGCCAGCGCATTGCTGACATTATGCACTCCCGACAATGACCAGCTCACCCGCCCGGCATTCACGCCCTCGCAGATCACATCAAAGGAGCTGCCGTCTGCAGACAAAATTTCCGCCTGCCATGCACATTCCTGTTGCGTGGAGAAATATTCCACCCTCGTCCAGCAGCCCATTTCCAGCACCGTATCCAGATTGCCGTCCCCCCGGGCAGAGACGATCAGGCCCGAGGCCGGCACCGTGCGCAGCAAATGATGAAACTGGCGCTGGATCTGCGCCAGATCATCAAAAATATCCGCATGATCGAACTCCAGGTTGTTCAGCACCAGGGTACGGGGGCGGTAGTGTACGAACTTGCTGCGCTTGTCGAAGAAGGCAGTATCATATTCGTCTGCTTCAATGACGAAAAAAGGTGTGCTGCCCAGACGTGCCGAATGGCCGAAATTTTGCGGCACCCCCCCAATGAGAAAGCCAGGCTCCAATCCGGCGTATTGCAAAATCCAGGCAAGCATGGAAGCCGTGGTGGTCTTGCCATGGGTACCGGCGACCGCCAGCACCCAGTGCTCCTGCAGCACATGTTCCGCCAGCCATTGTGGGCCGGAGGTATAAGGCAGGCCCTGATCCAGCATGTATTCCACCGCAGCATTGCCCCGCGACAGGGCATTGCCGACCACCACCATGTCCGGTGCCGGCTGCAAGTGGCTGGCGTCCCAGCCCTGCATCAGCTCAATGCCTGCCTCTTCCAGCTGGGTACTCATGGGCGGATACACCCCCGCATCAGAGCCCGTAACCCGGTGCCCCAATGCAGCGGCAATCTGTGCGATCCCACCCATGAAGGTGCCGCAGATACCCAGTATATGTATGTGCATAATCATCGTTGCTTGCTGACAATACAGGTATGATAACCCATCCCCCTTCCAGAACAGATTCATCATGCAGGAACTATTCATAGAAACAACAGAGCAGCTCCAGGATTTCGCGAGCAGGGTCACCGACAGCCCCTGGCTTGCTGTCGATACGGAATTCCTCCGCGAGCGCACCTACTTCCCCCGGCTGTGTCTGATCCAGGTGGCGAATGAAGATGTGGCAGCCGCCATCGACCCCATCGCCATTACTGATCTCAGCCCCTTGCAGGAGCTGTTGATGAACCCACAGATCGAAAAGGTTTTTCACGCCGCCCGCCAGGACATGGAGATCTTTCTGAACACATGGGACAGCCTGCCCCAGCCCCTGTTCGACACCCAGCCCGCCGCCGCGCTGCTGGGCCTGGGCGACCAGGTCGGCTATGGCAAGCTGATTCAGCAAGTTCTGAAAACCGAGCTTGCCAAAGACCACTCACGCACCGACTGGTCACGCCGCCCGCTGGACAAGGCACAGCTGCGATACGCACTGGATGACGTAATCTATCTCGGACAGGCATACCTGAAGATGAAATCACAGCTGGAAAAACTGCACCGGCTCCCCTGGCTGGATGCCGAATTCAAGGCGCTGACCGACCCGCAAACCTATTCCCTGGAACCCTTGGAAATGTGGAAGAAGGTAAAGGGGTGGCAGCATCTCAAGGGTATCAAGCTGGCGATCCTGCAGGCGCTGGCCGCCTGGCGGGAGCAGCAGGCGCTGGCCAGAAACCTGCCAAGACGCTGGATACTCAAGGATGATGTCCTGCTGGAGCTTGCCCGGCGCGCCCCGAAAACCCTTGCGGAGCTGGAGCGCATCCGGGGCATCGATGGGGGTTTTCTGCGCAGCAATGGCGAGGCCATGCTCAAACAGATCCAGCAATCCCTGCAACTGCCAAAAGACCAGTGGCCGAAAGACAAACTCCCTGCAGCCCGCCCCAGCCCCGAGCAGGAAGCCGTTCTGGATCTGCTCAATGCGGCGCTACGCCTCATCGCCCATGAAGCCGGGCTGTCGCCACAAGTCATCGCCAGCCGCAAGGATCTGCTGACACTGTTGAGCGGTGAAAACCAGACCCCGCTGCTCCAGGGCTGGCGCAAGACTCTCGCTGGTGAACCCTTGCTGGAACTGCTCGCAGGACAGCGTCAGCTATTGATGGAAAGAGGCAAGGTCACATTTCAAGCCACCCGCCAGAGCGAGAACAACCCAACTGCTGAAAAGTAGCCAATGGCAAGGTAAACTACTCCGCCTGGAAGTTCCGGCAGGCTACGGGAAATACTGCCTTTCCCCGGCATACCCGGAACAGAACAAACAATTGACAAACTCACCTGGAGAAACAACCAATGGCAACAGAACGGACGATTTCAATCATCAAGCCCGATGCAGTGGCAAAAAATGTAATTGGCGAAATCTATGCGCGCTTCGAGAAAGGCGGGCTGAAAATCATCGCCGCCAAGATGCTGCATCTGTCACGGGAGCAGGCCGAAGGCTTCTATGCGGTACACAAGGAGCGCCCGTTCTTTGGTGACCTGGTGGAATTCATGACTTCCGGCCCCGTCATGGTGCAATGCCTCGAAGGCGAGGACGCCATTGCGAAGAACCGTGAAATCATGGGCGCAACCAACCCTGCTGAAGCAGCTCCGGGAACCATCCGCGCCGATTTCGCCAGCACCATCGATGAAAACGCAGTACATGGATCGGATTCACCGGAAACCGCAGCAACCGAAATTTCCTTCTTTTTCTCCAACCTGGAAATTTGCCCAAGAACAAGATAAAGGAACCTCTGATCAAGTCATTTCGTGTCATCCCGGCGTATGCCGGGATCCAGTACCATCAAACACCTGGATTCCTGCCTGCGCCGGAATGACGGCTTAACCCGCATGTTTCACCGGAATCCAGGTTTTTCCCGGAGAGATTTTCGTTCAGATTGTTCGAACGGCCAAAAGTCGATGTCATTCATCGGCTTGCAGGCTGTTCGGGCAATATGGGCGGAAAGATCCCGGGAAAAACTGGATAGCGTGACGGGTACAAAGTGTAACCTGGATCAATTCGACGCAAGATAATGAATAATATAGATAAACACCTGTATTCCGAGCGCTCTGGTGAAATATGCGGGTTAATCAGAGCTTCCCACCCAGATCCTGAAAGATTTCCGGGTAAAACATTGCAAAGGTGTTTTACCCGGAAACGGGCTACACGCATCCCGTAGGCTTGGGCATGCCGCCATATTTGCTGATGGGCTTCATGGGTCCTGTCATCCATTGCTTGAACAGAACCTTCTTGTCAATACCGATGTATTTGGCGAATTTGCGGATGGGGGGCACCGTGGCATGCTCTTCGAAGTACTCCCTGGCCTTGAGCAGCTGCTCCCAGCGCTCATCCGTCATATCGAAACCATCGGCTTCCGCCATGGCCCGTCCGATTTGCGGCGTCCAGTCATTCATATCCAGAAGGTAGCCATCGCCATCACGTTGTGGAATTTCAATACTCATTGCTCACTGACCTCTTAATAACCTAGTGTTTTAGTATGTTATTTGACAATCATACATTGGCAGACACAAAAATCTACCTTATAGTTTCACCGGTATTTATTCACCTGCAATGACTTCAGCAACTTGAACCGACAAACTCAGACCTTATACTCCTGGGAACAATGCAGGCTGATATCCAAACGCTGTCAACCGCCACCGTAGCTCAGCCGGTAGAGCAACGCATTCGTAATGCGTAGGTCAGGAGTTCGACTCTCCTCGGTGGCTCCATACCCCGTATTTGCCTTTGCCCCCCATTTATCCTTATTATGTGCCAGTTTATTTTCACTATCTTACGCTAAACGCCCCACTTTCAAGGAGAAAGAAATAGATGAAAACATGCCCCTCAGCTTCTACCAAATGGATCGCCCTGTCATTCGCTGCAAGCAGCTTGCTGCTTGGCGGCTGTGTCTCCAACGAAACCAAACTGGGTGGGGGATCGAGCACGGTTACCGGTTCCGCCGGTGCGGCAGGCGCCCAGGGTGAATCGGAGCAGCTATTCCGTTGCGCCCGTCCTATCGGTACCGCAGCACTGCTGGAGCCGGAAGACCGTTACTACATGTCCTACGGGCTGAGCAGCCCGGTGCCGGTACTGCGCCTGCTGATGGCGCAAAGCAACTGCTTCCGCGTGGTTGACCGCGGGCGTGCTTCCAGCGCCCTGGAGCGTGAACGGGCAATGGCCAGAGGAGGAGAATTGCAGAAAGGAAGCCGCATGGGATCCGGGCAAATGGTCGCTGCCGATTACATCATCACCCCCACCATTCTGCGTAAAAACGCCAATGCCGGCGGCGCCTTTGGCGGACTGGGAGGCCTGTTGCCGGGCGCGGCAGGAGTGATTGCCGGCGGCCTGAGAACCAAGAACCTGGAAGCAGAAGTGATGCTTACCGCCACCAGCGTGCGCACCGGCGTACAGGAAGCCGTCGCCCAGGGCAGCGCCAGCAAGAGTGATATCAGCTGGGGCGGATTCGGCTGGGCCGGCCCGGTTGCCGGACTCGGCGGCTCCTACGAGAACACGGATATCGGCAAGATCACCGTAGCGGCCCTGCTGGATGCACATAACAATCTGGCCAGACAACTGGGCGCCATCCCGGCTGGCAGCGCTGCTGCTGCCGACAATGCGGGCTTCTATACATCCAGAAGGCTGAACCTGCGCGGCGGACCCAGAACTTCTGCTCCGGTGCTGAAAACCCTTCCCAAGGGCGCTTCCGTGCTGCCTACTGGCGCAAAAAGCGGCCCCTGGTGGGAGGTGGACGCAGGAGGACAGCAGGGTTGGGTGCATTCTGATTACCTGACCCGTTAACCCGCATGTTTCACCGGAATCCAGATTTTTCCCGGAGAGATTTTCGTTCAGATTGTTCGAACGGCCAAAAGTCGATGTCATTCATCTGCTTGCAGGCAGTTCGGGCAATCTGGGCGGAAACATCCCGGGAAAAACTGGATAGCGTGACGGGTACAAAGTGTAACCCGGCTGAATTCGACGCAAGATAATGAATAATATAGGGTACCTCGAAAAATCGTCATTCCGGCGGAAGCCGGAATCCATAACTTGCTGATTTATATGGACCCCGGCTTTCGCCGGGGTGACGAAAAACGAATTATTCGAGGTTCCCTATAGATAAACACCTGTATTCCGAGCGTTCTGGTGAAATATGCGGGTTAAGGAATTCCTGATTCGCAACCTGCATCACCCGGAAATTCATCCGGGTGATGCAGGCTATACTCCCGCATATCTGGTATTTGTTCCCAACCAGCGGTTCACCAGCGGCTGCACGCTCTCTGGATATTCCGCGAGCAACCGGTCGGCAGCTTGTCGGGCAGCATCTAGCAAATTCTGATCCCGCAGAATATCCGCCACCCGGAACTGCATTTCCCCGGTCTGGCGCACGCCCAGCACCTCCCCCGGCCCGCGCAGTTCCAGATCCTTGCGGGCAATGACGAAGCCATCACTGCTTTCACGCAACACCGCCAGCCTTTCCCTGGCCTGCTGCCCCAGCGGCGGGTGATACATGAGCACACAATGGCTTTCCACGCTGCCGCGCCCCACTCTGCCCCGCAGCTGGTGCAGCTGCGACAGTCCCAGGCGCTCGGGGTTTTCGATGATCATGAGGCTGGCATTGGGCACGTCCACACCTACTTCGATCACCGTGGTGGCCACCAGCAGTTGCAGCTCACCCGCCTTGAACGCGACCATGACCTGCTCCTTGTCTGCTGATGACATGCGCCCATGCACCAGCCCCACATGCAAACCTTGTAGTGCCTCCTTCAGTTCCGCCGTCACATCTTCCGCCGCCTGACACTGCAGGACTTCCGACTCTTCAATCAGCGTACACACCCAGTAGGCCTGGCGGCCATTGGCGCAGGCAGAACGCACCCGCTCGATGATCTCGTGGCGCCGGGCGTCCGATATCACCAGGGTCTGCACGGGAGTACGACCCGGCGGCAGTTCATCTATAACCGAAAGATCAAGATCGGCATAGGCGGTCATGGCCAGGCTGCGGGGAATGGGCGTGGCCGTCATGATCAGTTGATGCGGTGCGTATTTGCCACTGCTGCCCTTCTCCCGCAGCGCCAGCCGTTGATGCACACCAAAACGATGCTGCTCATCCACGATCACCAGCCCCAGGGAATGATAGGCCACATCCTCTTGAAACAGGGCCTGGGTACCTACCAGCAGGGACAGCTCGCCCTCCGCCAGCCGCTGCAATACTTCCTGTCTGGCTTTGCCCTTGATGCGCCCGGAGAGCCAGCCCGGCTTGATGCCCAGCGGTTCCAGCCATTGTTGAAAGCTCTTCATGTGCTGCTCGGCCAGCAGTTC
>JAJRUY010000053.1 GCA_024277555.1 Gammaproteobacteria bacterium
CACTTTCTTGCGCTCCACCATGCGTGCATCACGGGTCAGGTAGCCTGCCTGGCGCAGTGTGGCGCGTTGCTCTTCATCGTATTCCAGCAGGGCGCGGGCGATGCCATGACGGATCGCGCCGGCCTGGCCTGTTGTTCCGCCACCACTAACAGTAGCATTGATGCTGACCTTGTCCAGCAGCTCTGTGGCTTCCAGCGGCTGGCGCACGATCATGCGTGCGGTTTCGCGGCCGAAGAACTCATCCAGAGGGCGTCCATTTACTGTGATGCTGCCATCGCCTGGAGTCAGGTAAACGCGGGCGGCGGAAGTCTTGCGTCGGCCAGTGCCGTAATTTTGTTGCTGTGCCATTTCGTCAGATCCGTATCAGCTGTGTTCAGATGTCGAGGGGTTTGGGTTGCTGGGCGCTATGCGGATGCTCAGCGCCGGCATAGACCTTGAGCTTCTTCAGCATCGAGCGCCCCAGAGGGTTGCGCGGCATCATGCCCTTGACTGCGCTTTGCAGTACGCGCTCAGGCGCCTTTTCCAGCAGCTTGCCCAAATTGATGGATTTCAGGTTGCCGATGTAGCCGGTGTGATGGTGGTACATCTTGTCCTGCAGCTTGTTGCCGGTAACGCGCAGTTTCTCCGCGTTGATCACCACAACATAATCGCCCGTGTCCACATGCGGCGTATATATAGGCTTGTGCTTGCCTCTTAGCCGACATGCAATTTCACTGGCCATGCGACCCAGGGTCTTGCCTTCTGCATCCACTACATACCATTCCCGGCGTACTTCCGCCGGCTTAACGCTTACCGTTGTCATTTGTCTCGTTCCCAAAATAGCGAGGTCTCGCCATACTCCACGAAAGGGCGCGAATGATACCGGACTTGAAAAAGAGATTCAAGCCCTTTGTGCAGACAGATTCGGGGCAGGCAAAAAAATAGCGCGGCAAGACGCCGCGCTAAATAATAACCACCAAAGGAGGATGGTGTATACGCTGATTTTCCAAAGGGGAGGAGGGGAGGAAAATCAGCACATGAGTATTTTCTAATATTAGACCTTTCTTGTCAAAATTATTTTCTGGTCTGATTTGCAGGCCTCTACAAACTGCCCCTGCTGCAGAGCCATGCTATGATTTCACCCGGATCATCACAATCTACAGCAGGTATACCAGATTTTCCGATGTATTAGCCCGGATGTTTCACCTGGAAGTCCGATGATTGTGCCGGGATTGTTGTTCAGAGACGAATTTCTGATCGAATCAATAGCCCAAGCTATTGATTGAGTGAAGAAATATCGTCTCTGGGCAACAAGATCGGTGCAAGGGCGGACTTAAGGGAGGCTCGGAAAATGCAGTTTTCGTCACTCCGGCGTAAGCCGGAGTCTATATAAATCAACTTGTTGTAGATTCTGACCTCGGCTCTGGCATCCTGCTTCACTCTACCTCCTCCATCCTTGGAGTCGTGCGCCAGAATGGCCATTATTCGAGACGCCCTTAACAAACACCCGGCAACATATTGCGCTTTGCTAATATAGATGTAATGGTTAATAAAAACAGAATCTTATGTTGTTATTTCAGTGTCCTGGTGAAATATCCGGGTTAGCTCCTTGGAGCAACTTCATGAAGTTAGGTATGCGTTTTTTTGCACCAAAGCGACCGCCATACCTGCACTCGCCGGCGCAAATGAACATATGGGAGCCTCGAAAAATACAGATTTCGTCACACCGGCGTAGGCCGGTGTCTATGGTTATCAAGAACTTATGGATTCCGGCCTCGGCCCTGGCATCCTGCTTCGCTCTCGACAACTGTTCCTTGCGTTGTTCTACCTTCGCTCATCCTTGGAGTCGCGCGGAATAACGATTTTTCGAGGCACTCATTATGGTATTTGAAGTAAAGCGTGTTCCTTTTTTCTATGGCCAACCAATACACATCGAGTATGCCCCAAGGTGCGAGCCATGATCCCTGAAGCGGCTCGTTGCGTAAAATGCGGGCTTTGCCTGGCTGTCTGCCCTACCTATCAGCTCAGCGCCTGTGAAACCATGTCTCCCCGGGGGCGTATCACCCTAGTGCAGGCGCTGGCCCAGGGGCAGTTTGCGGCAGATGACTATAGCCATGAGGTGTTGGGCAGCTGCCTGTTGTGCCGGCGCTGCGAAGCTGTATGTCCGTCCGCAGTACCGTTTGGCATGCTCATGGATCGGGGGCGGGAGCTGGTCCGTTCCCGGCAGAGATGGAGGGAAAGGCTGGCAATTGCCCTGTTGTCCCGCCGGTTCTGGGTGCGCTTGCTTTCCCGGATTGGGAAAACCCTGCTTCCCGGAAGCGCCCCCATGGGGAAAATGGCAGCCCAGGCCCGGTTTGATGCTCCGGAGCTTGAGCAGACATACCGCCCCGGAAGCACAGAAACCATCGGGCGGGTGGCTTTGTTTACCGGCTGTACAGGAAGCTTGTTCGACAGTGCGGCTCTTGAGGGGGCAGTGGCGCTTTTGCTGCAGGCGGGCTATGAGGTGCAGATACCCCAAAGCCAGGTTTGCTGCGGTGCTCTGGATGCCCACGGGGGGAATGCGGCAAGGGCATCCCGGCTGCTTTCCGTGAACAAGGCCGCTTTTGCTTCCATGGGTGAGCTGGAAGCGGTTGTCAGCATTGCCAGCGGTTGTGGTGCGCAGCTTGCCGGGTATTCTGTCCTTGGCGAAAAACATCTTGATATAGGTACTTTTCTGGCGCAGGAGCAGGTGATTTCCCGGTTGCATTTCAGTCCGTTGGCAAAACGCGCCGTGGTGCATATCCCCTGTACGCTGGAGAATGTGTTGCACGGTGCTGAAGCAGTGCTGCAGTTGCTGGAACGGATTCCCGGTCTGCAAATTGAAGAAGCGGGGAAAAGAGGAGCTTGTTGCGGAGCCGGGGGCACGGCCTTTTTGCTGCGGCCTGATCTGGCGAACAGCTTGCGGCAGCCTTTTACGCAACAGATTGGGGAGCTGTCACCGGACTATGTCTTGAGCAGCAACATTTCCTGTCGCCTGCATCTCCAGGCGGCCGCAGGTGCGATTGAGGCCAAATACATGCATCCTGTGACACTGCTGGCGCAGCAGCTGATTAGGGATTAGAATTTTCACCATGAAGCAGAAACAGAACAGAAATTTTACCCTGGCAGATCGCCTGGTGGTAAACCTGGATCAGGCCTTGCGCACGCTGTTTGGCCGCCCCCTGGTGACCGAGCGGACAAATCCCGCCGAGAAATGCGCACAGTCCGAGCTGCCGGAAACCCAGAGGGATCATGTGGCTCGCCTGATGCGCATCAACCATACTGGCGAGGTTTGCGCCCAGGCCCTGTACCAGGGGCAGGCGCTGACCGCACGGAAGGATGAGGTGCGGCGCAGCATGGAACGTTCCGCTGCAGAAGAAAATGATCATCTGGACTGGTGCGAGCAGCGGGTAGAGGAACTCGGCGGTCGTTTGAGCATTCTCAACCCGCTCTGGTATGCCAGCTCTTTCGCTCTGGGCGCGGCTGCGGGACTGGCCGGAGACAAATGGAGCCTGGGCTTCGTGGCGGAGACGGAAAAGCAGGTGGAGAGCCATCTGGAAGAGCATCTGGCTCAGGTGCCGGAATCGGATTGCCGCACCCGCGCCATTCTGGAACAGATGAAAGAAGATGAAATCCGCCACGGCCAGACGGCCAAAGCTCATGGCGGAGCAGATCTGCCTGATCCAATCAAGGCCGCCATGAAGCTGACTTCAAAGCTCATGACCACTTCGGTCTATCGTCTGTAGATCAGACCTTTGTCCGAGGTGGCCAAGCCCTCGGGTCGAATCGATGTCTGGCCGGGTCTATTTGTGATACGGCTTGCTCAGTTCGTGCACGGCCTCGATCATCGCTCCCGCGTGTTCCGGGTCGATGCCGGGGTGAATGCCGTGCCCCAGGTTGAATACATGGCCGGTTCCGGCGCCATAGCTTTCCAGGATTTTTGCTACCGAGCTGCGGATCACCTCGGGTGAGGCGTACAGGGTGCTGGGATCCATATTGCCCTGCAGGGCAACCCGCCCACCGACCCGGCTCCGGGCCTCGCCGATGTCTGTGGTCCAGTCCAGGCCCAGGGCATCGCAGCCGGTGTCCGCCATGGCTTCCAGCCACTGACCGCCGCCTTTGGTGAACAGTACCACTGGCACCTTGCGGCCATCGGCTTCGCGGGTCAGGCCTGACACGATGCGCTGCATGTAGGCCAGGGAAAACTCCCTGTAATCTGCCGGGGTCAGGGCGCCACCCCAGGTGTCGAAAATCATCACCGCCTGGGCGCCGGCGGCGATCTGGGCATTGAGATAGGAGGTCACAGACTGTGCCAGCCTGTCCAGCAGGGCATGCATGAGGTCCGGGCGGTCGAACAGCCTGCCCTTGGACAGGGCAAAATTCTTGGTACAGCCGCCTTCTACCATGTAAGTGGCCAGAGTCCAGGGACTGCCGGAAAAACCGATCAGGGGCACCCGGCCATCCAGCTCCCGGCGGATGGTGCGCACCGCATCCATCACATAGCGCAGTTCTTCTTCGGGATCGGGAACGGGCAGG
>JAJRUY010000054.1 GCA_024277555.1 Gammaproteobacteria bacterium
AAATGCTCCAGGGCGCGGTAGCAAGCATAGGGTTCGCAAACCTGTGACATATCCAGAGAGGAAAGAACCCGGACATCCACACCCGCCTGACGCAGGGCATCGCCCATGGCCAGGGAATTGATCACTGTCGCCAGCATTCCCATATGGTCGCCCGTGACCCGATCCATACCGCCCCCTGCCAGACCGGCCCCGCGAAAAATATTCCCTCCGCCGATAACCAGCGCCAGCTCATATCCCGCCCGGGACAGGGCGGCAATCTCTTTCGCCAGCCGCTCCATAACAGCAGGATCAATACCGAAATTCCCTTCTCCCATCAGGGCTTCGCCACTAAGTTTCAGCAGCACTCTGCGAATTGTTTGCTCACCATCGGGCATGATTGTGATTTCTCTCCAAATCTGGGCTGGCATGGACGGAATTTCAGGACACGAATAGTATCAACAGCCATGCACATTGTGTAGCAAAAAAAAGGCGCGGAACAATCCACGCCTTTTTCCTGGGCCCGTTAACAGGCTCTAACCCGGATATTTCACCAGGACGCTGAAATAACAACATAAGATGCTGTTTTTATTAGCCATTACATCTATATTAGCAAAGCGCAATATGTTACCGGGTGTTTGCTAAGTCCGCCCTTGCACCGACCTTGTTGCCCAGAGACGATATTTCTTCACTCATCAATAGCTTGGGCTATTGATTCGATCAGAAATTCGCCTCTGAACAACAATCTCGGCACAATCATCGGACTTCCAGGTGAAACATCCGGGCTAGACAATAAAATTACCCGCCACGAACCTGCGCCATGACCTCTTCGGCAAAGTTTTCCTGCTTTTTCTCGATGCCTTCACCCACTTCAAAACGCACGAACTGGTTGACGCTGGCATTGGCGGCATCCAGCAGCTTGCCTACGGTGGTGTCAGGATCCTTGATGAAAGCCTGGCCGGTAAGGGTGATTTCGGCCAGATATTTACGAATTCGGCCTTCTACCATTTTTTCGATGATGTTTTCCGGCTTGCCGCTATCCTTTGCCTGGGCCTCGATGATCTCCTTTTCTTTTTCCAGCAGCGCTTCGGGTACATCTTTCTCTTCCACACACACCGGATTGCTGGCGGCAACGTGCATGGCCAGGTCACGACCCAGATCAGCATCTCCCCCCGCCAGGTCTACCAGCACGCCAATGCGCACGCCATGACGATAGCTGGCAATGCGTCCATCGCTCTCCAGGCGCACAAAGCGGCGTACATTCATGTTTTCGCCGATTTTCGATACCAGTGCCTGACGAGCATCTTCAATAGTGGTGTCCTCGCCTTCATGCAGAGGCAATGCGCTCAGGGCTTCCACATCAGCCACGTCACTGTTCAGCACCTTTTCGGCAACGGCGTTGGCGAAAGACAGGAAGTTATCGTCCTTGGCCACGAAATCGGTTTCGCAGTTGATCTCCGCCATCGCCACTTTTTTGCCATCTTCACTGGCCTGGATGACAATCACGCCTTCGGCAGCAATCCGCCCTGCCTTCTTGGCCGCTTTCGCCTGGCCGGACTTACGCATATTCTCAATCGCCAGCTCAACATCACCATTGGTTTCCACCAATGCTTTCTTGCATTCCATCATGCCAGCGCCGGTGCGCTCGCGCAGTTCTTTTACCAAAGCTGCTGTAATTGCCATGGTGTTCCTCACTATCTAAATAACTTGCGTACATGCATCACATTGCATGTACAAAAACAAGATTCCCCTGCCCTGCTGACGAACAGGGGATACCTCAATCTCTTTTTCAGCCTTCGGAAGCTTCCGCCGCAGGTTCCGCTGCGGCCTCCGAAGCGACTTCGGTAGCAACGGACTGGGCGGCAACAGCGCGTCCTTCCAGGATTGCCGCAGATGCACCCTGCACATACAGCTGAATGGCGCGGATGGCGTCGTCATTGCCGGGAATCACATAGTCCATCAGCTCCGGGTCATTGTTGGTATCCACCACACCAATAACCGGGATGCCCAGCTTGCGCGCTTCTGCAACAGCAATATCTTCATGGCCGGTATCGACAACGAACATGGCATCGGGAATTCCGCGCATGTTCTTGATGCCGCCAACACTTCTTTCCAGCTTCTCCATCTGACGCTTCAGACCCAGTGCTTCCTTCTTGTTGAATTTCTGATCCATGGAGCCGTCTGCAGCCATTGCCTCCAGCTCTTTCAGGCGATTGATGGACAGCTTGATGGTCTTGTAGTTGGTGAGCATACCGCCCAGCCAGCGATGGTTGACATAGGGCATGCCGCAGCGTGCTGCCTCTTCCTTGATGGTATTGCTGGCGGCACGCTTGGTGCCAACGAACAGCACCCGGCCGCCATTGGAAGCCAGCTTGCCGATAAAATTCATGGCATCGTTGTACAGGGGAAGGGTTTTCTCCAGGTTGACGATATGAATCTTGTTGCGTTGCCCGAAGATATAGGGAGCCATCTTCGGATTCCAGTAGCGGGTCTGATGCCCGAAGTGTACGCCAGCCTCTAGCATCTGGCGCATAGATACGTTACTCATGATTAAGCCTCGATTATATAGGGTTAAGCCTCCGCAGACTCTGGCATACTAAACTCCATTTTTCAGGAGCACCCATAGATATGCGTAAAAGTTGAGAATGCGTGTGTATTTGCCGTTTGGCGGCGCGTTTTATACCATAAACAGTTTGATCCGACAAATTCCAGCTATATTATTTCAGGTAACAGAATGCCAATAGCCATAAAAACCCCGGAAGAAATCCAGAAAATGCGTGTCGCAGGACGCCTTGCCGCCAAAGTACTGGAAATGATCGAACCCCATGTAAAACCAGGAATAAGCACCAACGAGCTGGATCAGATCTGCCATGACTACATCGTCAATGAGCAAAACGCCATCCCCGCCCCGCTGAACTATCGCGGCTTTCCAAAATCCATCTGCACCTCGGTCAATCATCAGGTCTGTCATGGCATCCCCAGCGACAAGGTGCTGAAAAGCGGCGACATCATCAATATCGACATTACTGTGATCAAGGACGGCTGGCATGGTGACACCAGCAAAATGTTCTGCGTGGGCAAACCCGGCATCCTCGCCAACCGCTTGTGTGACATCACCTACCAGGCCCTGTGGAAAGGTATCACCATGGTCAGGCCGGGCGCGCATTTTGGTGATATCGGCCATGCAATCCAGCGCTTTGTGGAAAGCCAGCACTATTCTGTGGTGCGTGAATACTGTGGCCACGGCATTGGCCAGGGATTTCATGAGGAGCCGCAGGTACTGCATTTCGGCAAGCCGGGCTCTGGCGCCCAGATGCAGCCGGGGATGACTTTCACCATAGAGCCGATGATCAATGCGGGAAAAAAAGACGTAAAACAGCTGGGCGATGGCTGGACCGTGGTTACCCGCGACCGCAAACTATCCGCCCAATGGGAGCATACTGTACTGGTCACGGAAACCGGCCATGAGGTGCTTACCCTGCGCAAAGAAGAGCAGGCCGACGCATAATGCCCACATCACTCATTCCGGAACTGGACCAGGAACTGGCCCAGGATGCAGAACCACTCGCCGCTTTTCGTGACATTATCGCCCGCAGCAAAACCATTCTTGCCGATCGTTTCCATGCCGGAGACTCCGTGGAAGACCTGGTGCATGCCCGCTCGGACTTTGTGGATCAAATGCTGCAACGCGCCTGGCGCCATTTTCTCTCCCCGGATGACAACGCCAGCCTGATCGCGGTGGGTGGCTATGGGCGCGGTGAACTGCACCCGGCCTCGGATGTGGATGTGCTGATCCTGGTAAGTGACATTCCCAGCGGAAAGCAGGCCGAGAATATCGAACATCTGGTTACTTTTCTCTGGGACATGGGTCTGGAGATCGGCCACAGCGTACGCACCCTGGAACAGTGTGTGGAAGCTGCCATTGCCGATGTAACCATTGTTACCAACCTGATGGAGTCCCGCTATCTGGCTGGCAACAAGACGCTTTTCCAGAAAATGAAGACAGCTACGGCTTCTGACAAAATCTGGCCCAGCGATGCCTTCTTTTCCGCCAAGTGGAAGGAACAGAAAGCCAGGCACGCACGCTTTGGCGATACCGCCTACAACCTGGAACCCAATATCAAATCCAACCCGGGCGGCCTGCGCGACATCCAGATGATCGGCTGGGTGGTCAAACGCCATTTCCATGCGGAACGCCTGTCAGAGCTGCTGCACCAGGGATTCCTCACCGAAACCGAATATCATGCCCTGAAGGATGGCCAGTTCAAATTATGGAAGATCCGCTTCGCCCTGCACCTGCTTACCGGCCGCCACGATGACCGCCTGCTGTTCGAGTACCAGCGCAGCATCGCCCGCCAGTTTGGCTACTGTGATGCCGACAGCAACCTGGCGGTGGAACAGTTCATGCAGGATTATTATCGCACCGTGATGGAGCTGAACCGGCTGAACGAGATGCTGCTGCAGCTGTTTCAGGAAGCGATTCTGTACAAGAACAAGCCCTGCGATATCGTCAGGATCAACAACCGCTTTCAGTCCTGCAACGGCTACCTGGAAGTACGCAA
>JAJRUY010000055.1 GCA_024277555.1 Gammaproteobacteria bacterium
AAATTGCTATTTATAACTAATATGGATCTATCTTCATGGTAAATTGTTATATTCAATGAGGTTTTTGGTATTTTTCTTATTATCAGCTTGTTAAATAAATTAATATAGTAAATGCTTAGTATGGTTTTAAAGCCGTATTTTCGATGCGCACGCAATGAGCTTGTGTTTGATTTTGATATATCAGAGAATAATCTCTCGATCTTGTTTGTGTAATATTCCTCAATTATTTTATATAGAAATCTGGAAAATATATTCTTGCCCCTTTGGTTTTTTATTGTATAAATATCTCGAATCCATAGGGAGTTCTCTATAGGCTCTACATCGATTGCAATTTCATCAATAAACCGGGGGTGGTTGTGGATTATCCAGGTGGTTGCAATAATTTTTCCATCTAGCGAAAATGTGAAAAAATCGAGTCCATGATGAATTCTAGATTTAATAATGCTTCCTCGTTCGGAATGCCCCCTTTCCATATCATTGTATATATTTATTATGGTTTCAGGGTCAGTTATTTTTTGAACGATACCCGGTTCATCGGCTGCATGATTGTGTACCATTGATTCCATAATTAATATATCATCCAACTCTATCTTGTTATAGAATTTATCTAGATATTTATGGAAAATCGGGTGCATGTAACTAACGCAATTATTAAGTTAAAAGTTAACGAGGTATCTGCTTTGTGAGCGCCTCGCATTTATGGGCATCTCGAAAAATTCAGTTTTTGTCACACTCTCGACAGCTGCTCCTGCGTTGTTCTACCTTCGCCCATCCATGGACTCGTTGCCAATAGCCTGCTACAAGGTGAATCACGCTTGCGCGAGAGATGGGGTGTTGGCTGTGAACTTCGCCTTGTTCTCGAACATTTAAATTACAATCTGCTTCGTCCAGACTTAATCAGAGGTTCCTTAAGGAGAGCATACAATGTCTTGATCCTGATGGTGTCAAAGTAACATAATCGGTAGAGTCGGTCGATTCATGGGTGTGCGTGCCAGCGCCCAGATTTCCACTTTTTCCACCCCTGCCTTGCACAGGGTTTTTGCCGCTTCGGTTGCTGTGGTGGCGGTTGTGACCACATCGTCGATGATGGCAATATGGCGGCAATGGCCTCGATTGTTGAAATGGAAGCTGCGGCGCAGATTGCTCTTGCGTTGCCTTCTGCCCAGATTGTGCTGGGGCCGTGTCTCGCGTACCTTGCGCAACAGCCAGGGCGACCAGGGAATCTTCAGCTCCGCAGACAGCACCCGAGCTAGCTCGCTGGCGTGGTTGAATCCCCGCTTCCCCAGTTGCCTGTTATGCAGCGGAACGGGAATGAGCAAATCCGGTCGATCCAGTGGCGGGATGGCTTGGGCCAGCAGTTGCGCCAGCAACCGTCCTGCCGGGAATTTCTGCTGAAACTTCAGTTGCTGAATCATATCGTCAATAGGGGATGCATACAGCCAGGGGCTGATGATGCGGGAAAAGGGCGGTGGCTTTCGGGCGCAGCTTCCGCACAGGGTTTTTGTAGCCATGCCGGGTGGCAGGGGCAGGGCGCAACAGTGGCAGGATGAGTGGTTGCGGGGCAGATCGGTGCGGCAGTGGCCGCAGATATCCAGGTCGTTTTCACCCGGCTGGCCGCAGATCAGACAGGTTGGCGGGAAAAACAGTCGTTGCCAGTTGTAAACCATATTGCCTCCTGCAAGTTGACAGATGAGAATCCTTCTCTACACTGGTGCAGCCTTATTCTAGCCTTTTATCGATGCCCATGAAATCTGAAATCCGCCATGACTGGTCCATAGAAGAAGTGGAAGCGCTGCTGAATCTGCCTTTCAATGACCTGCTGTTCCAGGCTCAGAGCATCCATCGCCAGCAGTTCGACCCCAACCAGGTGCAGGTCAGTACCCTGTTGTCCATCAAGACCGGCGCCTGTCCGGAGGACTGCGGCTATTGCTCCCAGAGTAGCCGCAATGACACCCAGCTGGAACGCGAGCGCCTGTTGCCTCTGGACGAAGTGCTGGTCTCGGCTTCTGCGGCGAAGGAAAAGGGCGCCACCCGCTTCTGCATGGGCGCGGCCTGGCGCAATCCCACGGATACCAATCTGCAGACAGTGGCCGAAATGGTAAAAGCGGTGAAGGACATGGGCATGGAAACCTGCCTGACCCTGGGTATGCTCACCGCAGAGCAGGCGCAAAAGCTCAAGGATGCCGGGCTGGATTACTACAATCACAATCTGGATACCTCCCCGGAATTCTATGGCGAGGTGATTACCACCCGCACCTATGAAGACCGGCTGCAGACCCTGGATCATGTACGCAAGGCCGGGCTGAACGTGTGTTCCGGCGGGATTCTGGGCATGGGGGAAAGCCGCCGCGACCGCGCCTCCATGCTTTGCCAGCTGTCCAATCTGCCCAGCCACCCGGAATCCGTGCCCATCAACCTGCTGGTGCAGGTGGAAGGCACGCCATTGTTCGGCGTGGAGGAACTGGATCTGCTGGAATTCGTGCGCACCGTGGCGGCGGCGCGCATCATGATGCCCAAATCCTATGTGCGGCTGTCCGCCGGGCGTACCGAAATGACCGATGAGCTACAGGCGCTGTGCTTCTTCGCCGGTGCCAACTCCCTGTTCTACGGCGAGCGTCTGCTCACCACGGACAACCCCGAGACTGACCGCGACAAACAGTTGTTCGAGCGTCTGGGCCTGTCCATGGAAGCGCATGTGGAAACAGAAAAGCCCCCCGAAGGCAGAGCCTGTCACCGGGTCTGATGAAGGATCTGCGACCAGCGCTGGCCCAGGCCAGGCGGGAACACCTCTACCGCCGCCCCCTGGTGCTGGATTCCCCCCAGCAGCCCGAAGTGGTGGTGGACGGGCGGCCCATGCTCGGTTTTTGCAGCAATGATTACCTGGGGCTGGCGGCTGATCCCCGTGTGGCCGAAGCGTTTCGGCAAGGCATCGAGCGCTGGGGTTGTGGCAGTGGCGCCGCCCATTTGGTGACGGGGCATAGCCGCGCTCATCAACAACTGGAACAGGAACTGGCGGAATTTACCGGACGGGAGCGGGCGCTGCTGTTCTCCAGTGGCTACATGGCGAATCTGGCGGTGATCACCACCTTGCTGGGGCGGGGAGACGCCATCATCGAGGACCGCCTCGATCACGCTTCCCTGGTCGATGGCGCCCGGCTCTCCGGCGCCCGGCTGCTGCGCTTTCCTCATGCCGATCTGGAGGCTGCCCGGAAACAGCTGCAAACAGGCACAGGGGAAAAGCTGCTGGCCGTGGATGGCGTGTTCAGCATGGATGGTGATCTGGCCGATCTTCCCGCACTGGCCGCTCTGTGCCGGCAGCAGGATGCCTGGCTGATGGTGGACGATGCCCACGGGCTGGGGGTACTGGGCGCTCATGGCGGGGGCAGCCTTGAGCACTGGGATCTGAATGCCCGGCAGGTGCCCGTGCTCATGGGCACCCTGGGCAAGGCCTTCGGCACCGCTGGCGCTTTCGTCGCAGGTTCCGGGGATCTTATCGAGACCCTGGTGCAGAAGGCCAGAACCTGGATTTTCACCACCGCCTTGCCTGCAGCAGTGGCCGAAGCCACGCGCGCCAGCCTGAGAATCGTACAGGAGGAAAGCTGGCGCAGAGAGCGCCTGCAGGAACTGGTGGCGAAATTTCATGAAGGTATTGTCCAACTGGGGTTTGCATCGCCGCCATCAATGACCCCCATTCAGCCATTGATCGCAGGCAGTGCGGAAACAGCATTGGAATGGAGCGGCCTGCTGGCAGAGCAGGGTATCCTGGTCACGGCGATTCGCCCGCCCACGGTGCCCCGGGGCAGCGCCCGGCTGCGCATCACCTTCAGTGCCAGCCATACGGATGAGCAGTTGCAGCGCCTGTTGACTGCCCTGGAGCGCCTGCGCCCATGACACTCTGGACACAAAGCAGTGGCAGGGGTGATGAGCTGTTGCTCATCCACGGCTGGGGCATGAATGCCGCCGTGTGGCAGACCCTGGCGAAAGAATTGGAAAAAGACTGCCGCGTTACTCTGGTGGAACTGCCGGGGCATGGTAAATCTCCCTGGAACAGCGCCGCCAGCCTGGAGAGCTGGGGGCAACAGGTGCTGGAAGTGGCTCCAGACGATGCCATCTGGCTGGGCTGGTCCCTGGGGGGGCTGGTGATGCAGCAGGCGGCGCGGATGCGGCCGCAGAAGCTGCGCGCCCTGGTGGGACTGGCCACCTCGCCCTGTTTCGTCCGGCGTGACCACTGGCCTTGCGCGATTTCCCCGGCGGTGCTGGAAAACTTTGCCGCTGAACTGACGGCAGATGTGTACAAGACCCTACGCCGTTTTCTGGCTCTGCAGGTGCAGGGTGCGGCAGATGCAAGGCCGTTGCTGTTGCGGCTGCGAAAAGCCCTGGAAGATCGCCCCCTGCCTGCGCCAGAAGCGCTGAGCGCGGGGTTGGCCATTCTTCTGCATAGTGATTTGCGGGAACAACTGCCGCGTCTGGAGCAGCCCCAGTGCTGGATCCTGGGCGAGCGGGATACCCTGGTGCCCAACCATCTTGGAGCCGTCTTGCCCGAATACCAGCCGCAGATGCAGTTGCATCTGATTCCCGGGGCAGCCCATGCGCCCTTTCTTTCCCATCTTCCCCAATGTCTGGAAATACTCAAGAGGTTTGCCCGCCATGTCTGAGATACTGATCGACAAGGAGCGAGCCCGTAGTTCCTTCAGTCGTGCCGCAGACAGCTATGACGAGGCCGCCGTGTTGCAGCGCGAAGTCAGCAGGCGCATGCTGGAACGCCTGGATCTGGTGACTCTGGAACCCGGGGCGGTACTGGATCTGGGCTGTGGCACCGGGGAGCAGACACAGCAGTTGCTGCAACGCTATTCGAAGGCTGCGATTCATTCCCTGGATTTTGCCCTGCCCATGCTCGCCCATGTCCGCAACAAAGGCCGCTGGTTGCGTCGGCCCCGCTGTATCTGCGGTGACATGGAACAACTGCCCCTGGCGAATAACAGTATCGACCTGATCTGTTCCAGCCTGGCGTTTCAGTGGGCCAGCGACCCGGCTTCACTGTACCAGGAATGCCTGCGGGTGCTGCGCCCCGGCGGTTTGCTCATGTTCACCACTTTCGGCCCGGATACCCTGCAGGAACTGCGTGCTGCCTGGGCGGCGGTAGATAATCACGCCCATGTCAGCCCCTTCATGGATATGCATGACCTGGGGGATATCCTCATCAACAGCGGCTATGCCGCCCCGGTCATGGATGTGGAGCGCATCACCCTCACCTACGGACGGGTGGATGATCTGATGCGGGATCTGAAAAGCATTGGCGCGCGCAATGCCACGACGCAGCGGCAGCGTGGACTGACCGGAAAATCAAGAATGCAGGCCATGCGGGATGCATACGAAAGCTTTCGCCGTGACGGGGTGCTGCCGGCATCCTATGAAGTGGTATATGGTCATGCCTGGGCGCCGGAAAAGAAGATGTCCATTGCAGCAAGTGTACCCCTGGAAATGCTCAACAGGAGGAAGGAAGACTGAGGTAGGTGGCGACGGTTTCCGCGCTCACCCGATCCAGCCGGGGGATGCGGCCCAGCAGCGGCGCCTTGATGCGCTGCTTCAGGGTCTGGATATTGTCTTCCGCCAGGGACATATTGGCATCCACAT
>JAJRUY010000056.1 GCA_024277555.1 Gammaproteobacteria bacterium
CCAAGGATGGAGGAGGTAGAGCGAAGCAGGATGCCAGAGCCGAGGCCGGTATCCACAACCTGTTGATCTGTCTGGACTCTGGCTTTCGCCGGAGTGACGAAATCTGTATTTTTCGAGGTGCCCTTATGTTGTTATTTCAGTGCCCTGGTGAAATATCCGGGCTAGGGGTGAGGTTCATTATCGGGGTTTGGATTGCCGGGTGAATATTGGCGTATAGTCATTTGGTCGCTGCAGCAGCCTTATTGGTCATCTGGGAGGCTGTTTTGGAGTTGGATCCATAGCGCGGAATTCCGTATAGTTGGCATTTTTCCGGCTGGTGCCAGATATGACGGACAGATACGCAGTCATCGGTAATCCCATCGCCCACAGCAAGTCACCACTGATTCACCAGCAATTTGCTGCCCAGACGGGTCAGGACATGAGCTATGAGAAGATCCTGGGGGATCTGGAATACTTTGCGGATGATGTCAGAGGGTTTTTTGCCGCTGGCGGAAAGGGTCTGAATGTAACGGTGCCGTTCAAGGAGCAGGCCTGGCGTCTGGTGGATGAACTGAGCCCCAGGGCGGATTCCGCCGAAGCGGTGAATACCCTGATGTTGGGAGAAGGTGGCGGGATCCGTGGCGACAACACGGATGGCATCGGCCTGGTGCGGGATTTGCAGCAGAATCATGGTTTCGTACTGTCCGGATCCCGGGTGCTGCTGCTCGGTGCCGGGGGCGCATCCCGTGGAGTGGTGCGACCGTTGCTGGAACAACAGCCATCCTGCCTGGTGATTGCCAACCGTACCGCCAGCCGCGCCGTGGAAATGGCGGCAAAACTGCAATCTTTCGGGGCGGTTTCCGGCTGTGGGCTGGATGAGTTGACGGGACAGGAGTTCGATCTGATTGTTAATGCCACTGCCGCCGGCCTGTCCGGTCAGGTGCCGGATATTCCCGGCGGCTGCCTCGGGAAAAATACCTGGGTTTATGACATGATGTATGCTTCAAAACCCACGGCATTTGTTCAGTGGGGGAGGGAGCATGGTGCGCTGCAGGCGCTGGATGGTTTGGGAATGCTGGTGGAGCAGGCAGCCGAATCATTCTATTTGTGGCGGGGTGTGCGTCCGGATACAAGAACTGTAATCGAAGATTTAAGGAGTTGAGAAACGCATGAAATTATCGTATGGAAAAATAAACAAATACTTGCTGGCCGGCATTCTGGCGGTTGGAGCGGCAGGTTGCAGCGACTCCGACAAGGCGGAAAAGGCAGCGGCAGAGGAGGCCATTGCTGAATTTGATCTTCTTTCTCTGGTGCCGGCTGATTCACCCTATGTATTTGCCGGGAGCAGAAAGCTCCCCCTGGAATTGAGCGAGAAAATACTCAAAGCCTCTGCCGTGAATTTGGATGATGGTTCCTTGCGTATAGAGCTGGCAGCTTCTGACCTGGATGCTGACGATGCTGGACACGAAATGGTAAAACTGGTGGATGCGTTCCTGGCGGAGCTGGAAGGGAAAATGAGCGCAGAAGGGCTGGCGTCCCTGGGCTTGCCC
Source organism: Gammaproteobacteria bacterium (assembly GCA_024277555.1). Taxonomy (GTDB): domain Bacteria; phylum Pseudomonadota; class Gammaproteobacteria; order Chromatiales; family Chromatiaceae; genus Thiolapillus. The sequence goes on from JAJRUY010000056.1 coordinate 1,530, forward strand.
ATCAACGGCCGCACCTTGCTATATGGCCTGGGAATGTTGCCCGTGGCCTGGGCGGAGATTCTGGATGCAGGAAAAGTGGAGGCTTTTTTTGCGCGGGTAGAAGAGCGTAGCGGCATGCAGGCAGAAAAATTGACTCATGGTGATATCAATTACCGCCGTTTTGAGCTGGATAAGCTGGTAGGCATCCTTGCGGTTGGCAAGGATCACTTGATCATGGCGGTATTGCCGGCCAAGTCTGAAACCGACATGCTGCCACTGGTATTTGGTGAGACCAAACCGGAGAAGTCGCTGGCGGATACCGGCACCTTCAAGGAATTCATCAGCAAGCGCGAATTCCTGGGGTATGGTGACGGTTATCTCGATCTGGTGCGTATGGCGGAAATGGCACTGGGGGAATCCCGGGGTATCAACGCGCAGGTACTCCAGGCGCTTGGCGCCAGCCCCAAGGAGTTGTCTGCTGCCTGCCAGGACTTTATTAAAACCACAGTCCAGTCCGTGCCCATGATCAGCTTCGGCTTTACCGAGATGACAAATCAGAAATATGCGATGAGGGCAACTGTGGAGACTTCTCCCGGCGTGGCGGGGTGGCTGCAGAAAATGTCTGCACCCGTGCCGGGCGTCGGTGTGCCCAATGATGGCATGATAAGTTTTGGCATGGGTTTCGACTTGCCTCAGATTCGTGATGGCATCAAGGCCATGCTGCGCAATTTCCTGGAAACAGGAAAAGGTTGTGAGCTGGTGAACGAGGAAGAGTTGGCTCAGGCCATGCAGGGTGTTGATATGGCGTTCAATCCCATGCTGCTGGGAATGGGAGTCAAAGGTTTCAGCGTTACCGTTAACGATGTGGAAGTGGATGTGCAAACCATGACTCCCAAAACCGTAGATGCGCAGATACTACTGGCGGCGGCTGATCCAAAGAGCATGTTCAGCATGGCGGGAATGCTCAGTCCCCAGCTTGCACAGCTGGATATTCCTGTGGACGGCACAGCCGTCCAGGTTCCGCTGGAAGGGATATTCCCGATGGCGCCCCCGACTTTTGCTGCTATCAAGGGTCAGACACTGGCGTTGATGACAGGTGAAAAGGCACCCGACGGGATCGACAAGGTCTTGTCAGCGCCAGTGGCGGACGTTCCGCCGTTCTTTTCCTTGAGTTACGATGTTAGCAAATTGTTCCAGGCCATCGGTCCCCCGATGAAAAATATGGTGGAGTCCGCGCAGGGAAACAGTGCTGCCTATCAATCCATGCAGAGCTCCTATAAATCCCTGGAAACTGCTGCGGGCATTTACACAAAGTTTGATTTCCGTGTGCTGGGAACGGAGCGCGGTCTTGAGGTCGATGCCGTTGTGAACCTGGAGTAACGCACGTTTGGTTCCATAGCAGGAAAGGCGCTCCGGGTGATCGGGGCGCTTTTTTTTGGGATTTTTTCAGTGACGGAATATTTGCGGCTCTAGCTCGTGGCGATGGAGCAGGCGATAGAATTCCGTGCGATTCCGGTTTGCCAGACGCGCGGCCTGGGTCACATTGCCCCTAGTCATCTGCAACAGTTCCACCAGATAGTTGCGTTCAAAATTGCTTTGGGCTTCCGCCAGGGAGATGATGTCCTGAGGTTTGTTGCGTAGCGCGTTCTGCACCAGGTTCTCGGGAATGATGGCGGTCATCGACAGCGCCGCCACCTGTTCCACCACGTTGAGGAGCTGACGGATGTTTCCTTTCCATGGCGCCAGCATCAGTGCTTCCATGGCTTCCGGAGAAAATGTCCTGGACTGGCAGTGCGCCCGTTCGCATGCCTTGCGCAAAAAATGCCTTGCCAGCAAGGGAATGTCTTCACGGCGTTCGGCCAGCGGCGGGATCTCCAGCATTACCACATTCAGGCGATAGAACAGGTCTTCCCGGAACTCGCCTGCCTCGATGGCCGCCTCCAGGTCGGAATGGGTGGCGGAAACGATGCGCACATCCACGGGGAAGCTCTGTGTAGCGCCTACGGGGCGAACTTCACCGTCTTCCAGTACGCGCAACAGTTTGGCCTGGAACTCCAGGGGCATGTCGCCGATTTCGTCCAGAAACAGGGTTCCGCCGTTGGCTGCTTCGAACAGGCCCTTGCGGTTGCGGTCTGCGCCGGTAAATGCGCCTTTCCGATGCCCGAAAAGCTCGGATTCCAGCAGGTTTTCCGGAATGGCGGCGCAGTTGATGGGAACAAAGGCTGCCTGGTGCCTGGGGCTGGCCTTGTGCAGCGCCCGCGCCAGCAGTTCCTTGCCGGTGCCACTGCTGCTTTGTATCAGCACACTCACATCACTTTGCGCAATGCGCCAGGTCTTGGTCAACAGCCTTTCCATCACTGCGCTGTTGCTGATGATTTCGCTGCGCCACCCATCATCGCCGCCGGTATGCTCCGGCTTGTCATGCCCGTAGCACTGCCGCAGGGCGTTGTCGATGCTTTGCAGCAGCTCTCCACTGTCAAAAGGCTTGGTAAGGTAGCTGAACAGGCCTTTGCGGGTGGCATGCACGGCATCCGGGATGGTGCCGTGGGCGGTGAGCATGATTACGGGTAAAGAGGGTGTGCGTTTCTGTACGGCATCGAAAAGCGCCAGTCCGTCCATGCCCTGCATACGCAGATCAGTGATCATGAGATGGGGGCGCAAGGTGTCGATTTTTCCCAGTGCCTGCTTTCCGCTGCTGGCGGTATCGACCTGGAAGCCATTGGCCTCTAGGCGCAGGGACAGCAATTTGAGTAGCCCGGGATCATCATCAACCAGCAGAATTCTATGGTGGTTCATGGGAGATATTGCCGGTTGAAGGGGTGATGATGGATTGTTCCTTTTCATTGAGGTTTTGTTCAATATTCTTCAGCTGTTGTAATTGGGATTGCAGGGCATTCAATTGTTCTGCGAGTTGCTGGGAGGCGGTATGCTGCGCCTTCAAACGGCGTCTGAGTTCCAGGGTTTTCAGTTGCTGTGAGTGCAACTTTTGCAGCTGGTTTTGTAGCAGACTGGCCAGTTGATGGGCCTGTGCGTCCGGCAATTTCTCATTGCCGAGAAGTTCTCCGAGCAGTTTCAGCGCCTTGCGCCGATCCTTGTCCGGCCTGTCCGGCTGGCTGAGCAACAGCGCCAGGCGCAGCTGCTCGCAGCTGCTGCCGGTCAGCTCCCAGGTGCTGGTAACATTGTCCAGCATCCGTTTCCGTCCCCTGCCGTCCATCAGGGAAAAGGTTTCGTAGTCGTCCAGGAGGTTGAGGCAATTGTTGTTTACCGGCGTATCGACGGCCAGCGTGATGGCTTGATCCTGAGCCTGGGGCGGCAGGGGCTGTAGCTGTGGTTGGGCGGCAGTGCAGGCGCCCAGGATCACAGGAGTCATGGATAGTAGTAGACGCCTCATGATTTGTTGTCCACCTGTGCTGCCAGGGGCAGGGTAACCTGGAAATGGGTTCCCTGGTAGCTGTCCAGTAGTTTGATCGTGCCTCCATGCAAATGCAGATATCTTTTAACCAGCGATAATCCGAGTCCGGTTCCACTTACAGGGCCGCTGGAAAGTGATTTGCCCTGAAAAAAAGGTTCAAACAAGCGAGGTTTGTCTTCTTCGGCAATGCCTTCTCCTTCATCTATGACATCAAGCAGCAGCTGTTGGTTCTGTTGCTGCATGCGAATCTGTATTTTGCTGTCCTGTGGTGAATACTTGACGGCATTGGAAAGAAGATTGTCGATGATCGTCTGCAGCTGTTCTGCATCCCCGTTCACAGAAAGGGGGAGGAGCTGGCTGTCTACCGAAATACCCCGTGATTTCAGCGTCAACTGGTGTTTTTCCACCCCTTTGGTGATCAGGGGCGCCATATCGATGGTTTGCCGTTGTGGAGGGTGTTCCTGGGACAGGGCGAGATTGAAATTCAACAGGCTTTCCACCTGGGTCTGGAGCACCAGGCTGTTGCTGTGCAGGATCTGCACGACTTCCTGCTGTTCCTGGGTGAGATTTCCGGCAATGCCGTCCCGCAGCAACCCCGCACCTTCCCGAATGGTGGTAAGGGGGGTTTTCAGCTCGTGGGAAACGTGGTGGAGAAACTGCATTTTCTGCTCGTTCAGCGCCGCCAGCTGTTGCCGCAGCCAGTCCAGCTGTTCGCCCAGCTCCCGAATGTCCTGTGGCCCCTTGACCTCGATGCGGGTATCGAATTCGCCAGAGCCAAGCTGACGTATGGCCGCACCCAGGTGCCGCAAGGGGCCGGAAATGAGCACACTGAAAACTGCTGCAATCAGCAGCGCCAGGGGGATCAGGGCAGCCGCCTGCCATAGCAGCAGCTGGCGGACGCTACGGATCTGCTTGTTCATGCGCTTGCTTTCCCGGGAGATGAGCGCGGTAACGTCAAAGGGAATGGAAGCTGCCAGATTGGACAGCTGCTCATCCATGCCCAGTTTTTCCGTGTCGCCGGTTGCCTCGCCGGTGACCAGTTGGAGCTTCCGGTAAAGACTGGCTTCATTTTTCTGCAGCTGCTCCAGGCGTTGCGCCAGGGCGGAATCCAATGGCAGGCGCAACAGGCGCTGGATTTCCTGGTTGAATGATTGGCGCTGACTCTGATAGCGGGACAGGATGCCTTTGTCCCTCAGTACCAGATACTGCAGCGCGCTACGTTCCATGCTCAGAGCCTGGGTGGTAATGAGGCGCCCGGATTCCACTGCCTGGGTGGAATCATGAACGGCTTTTTGCATCTGCGCCGACAGGCGGTCGACTTGCAGCATGGTGTTGAGCAATCCAATGACCAATGGTATCGCAACCAGGATGAATCCCAGCAACGTCAGTTTCAAAATGGTGGCAGGCTTGATTGACATCTCTTGATTCTGCCAAAGATAGGGCCGGGATACGAACTGTCGCCAAACAGCGACAGCGGCTTGTGGCTTTCGGTGTGGGGTTTTTCTGGAATTGTTTCAAGGTACCGTCGCCACAGAACGACAGTTACAGGTTATGGATAAAGGAAGTAAAGCACAAACTGATTGATTATCAAGGGGAAAATCTTTTTGGCATAGGGATTGCAACATCTGTGTTGCAATCGGGTTGTTTCGATCCGGGCTGCTTTTTTATAAAACTAGTTAGGAGTTGAATATCATGTCTAAGAAAATTGTTGTTGCCGCCATGGGCGCCATGTTTGCTGTTTCCGCCATTGCTGCTGGAAGCGTGTTCTCTACTCTGGATACGGATTACAGCGGTTTTATCAGCAAGGATGAGGCTGCCGCCATGCCTGGCCTGGTGGACAAGTGGAAGGAACTGGATGCCGATGGCAGTGGCGATCTCAGTGCCAAAGAGTTTGCTGCGTACGAGTCAGCGGAAAAGCCTGCGGTGGATGCTCCCAAATCAGCCAAATGAAGGTTGAATCAAGTCTGGGTATTTTGACGGCTTGTTGAAGCTGTTACGGAGTTCCGGATTGCCCTGCTATCATTGCAGATAGCGGGGCTTTTTTCTGTTTGGACGCGAGCCAAGACAGCTGCGCTACCCTTATCTTTCCGGGATTGAATGCGGTATATTCCGGTTTTGGCCATTTCAGGGGTATAAATTTTCATGTCCAATCCATTGCTGAACTTCAGCGGCCTGCCACGGTTTACCCGGATCACCGCGCAACATGTGGAGCCGGCGATCAAGCACCTGCTTGAGGACAATCGCAGGCAGGTTCGCGCCTTGCTCGAAGAAGTATCGGAACCGGATTGGTTCAGCTTTATCGAACCCATGGAGGAACTGGAAGACCGCTTGTCACGCGCCTGGTCTCCGGTTTCACATCTCAATGCGGTGATGAACAGTAAAGAAATGCGCCAGGCGTATAATGCCTGCCTGCCCGGACTTTCCGAATATGCCACCGAAATGGGGCAGAACGAATCCCTGTTTCGCGCCTACCAGACGGTTGAGGCGCAGGCTTCCGGGCTGGATGCTGCGCAACGCAAGCTGCTGCAAAATGCGCTACGGGAATTCCGGCTTTCCGGTGTGGATCTTCCTGCAGAAAAAAAGCAACGCTTTGGCGAGATCGCCAGCCGCCTGTCGGAAATCAACGCCAGATACGAAGAAAACCTCCTGGATGCAACCAATACTTGGCACAAGCTGATTGCTGATGAAAGCTTGCTGGCAGGCCTGCCTCCATCGGCCCTGGATCTGGCCGCGCAAACTGCCCGGCAGCGGGGGGAAAAGGGCTGGATGCTGACCCTGGAGTTTCCATCCTATCTGCCGGTAATCACTTATGCAGACAGGCGTGAGTTGCGTCGGGAAATGTATGAGGCCTATGCCACCAGGGCTTCGGATCAGGGGCCGGATGTCGGGAAGTTCGACAACAGTGAAATCATGGATGAAATCCTTGCCCTGCGCCATGAAATGGCGGGGCTGCTGGGATTTGCCAACTATGCGGAACGCTCCCTGGCGACCAAGATGGCGCGCTCTACGGAGGAAGTGCTGGCGTTCCTGCGCGACCTGGCTGCCCGCGCCAAAGTGCAGGGAGAGGCAGAACTTGCGGAACTGCATGATTTCGCCCGGGAACAATATGGCGTAACGGAACTGGAATCCTGGGATATTCCTTACTACAGCGAAAAACTGCGCCAGCATCGCTACAGCATCAGCCAGGAAGAGCTGAAGCCATATTTTCCGGAAACCCGGGTGATTCCGGGCATGTTCGATGTAATCGGCAGGGTTTTCGCCGTACAGATCCGGGAAAGCGCGGAACAGGTGGAAACCTGGCATCCGGATGTGCGCTTCTACG
>JAJRUY010000057.1 GCA_024277555.1 Gammaproteobacteria bacterium
AATCTCCATGATCTTCCAGGAACCCATGACCGCACTCAATCCGGTATTCACCATCGCCACCCAGATGACCGATGTACTCATGCGGCATCAGGGCATGACACGCCAGCAGGCTCGCAGCCGAGCCATCGAGATGCTGGAACTGGTAGGCATTCCCTCACCGGAAAAGCGCATCGACGAATACCCCCACCAGATGTCTGGCGGCATGCGCCAGCGGGTGATGATCGGCATGGCTCTGTCCTGCAACCCCAAACTGCTGCTGGCGGACGAACCCACCACCGCCCTGGATGTGACCACCCAGGCCCAGGTGCTGGAACAGATCGTCAAGCTGCAGGACGAACTGGGCACTTCCGTAGTGCTGGTTACTCACGATCTGGGAGTGGTGGCCCAGACCTGCAGCCGCGCCGTGGTCATGTACGCAGGCCGGGTGGCCGAGGAAGCTCCCATTCATCCCCTGTTCAACAGCCCCCGGCATCCATATTCCGAAGGACTGCTCAAGTCCATTCCCCGCATCCGCAAGGAAAAACTGGCCGAACTGCCCATCATTCCCGGCACCGTGCCCGACCTGCTGCATCTGCCTTCCGGCTGCCGTTTTGTGGATCGCTGCTACAAGGCGGATGAGGCTTGCCACCGGCAGGAGCCGCCCCTGGAGTGGCAGAACAATCAGGCCGTGGCCTGCTTTCACCCCGCCAGCCATGCAGGAGCTGAAGCATGAGCAATCTGCTGGAAGTCAGAAATCTGAAGAAATACTTTCCCATCAAGGGCGGCTTCTTCCGCCGGGTGGTGGGACAACTCAAAGCCGTGGACGATGTGAGCTTCGATATTCCCAAAGGCCATACCTTCGGTCTGGTGGGCGAATCGGGCTGCGGCAAATCCACCCTGGGACGGGCCATTTTACGCCTGCACGAACCCACTGGAGGCGAAATCCGCCTGGGCGATACGGACATCAGCAAGCTCAACGCCAGGGAGCTGGTCGCCCACCGCCGCAACATGCAGATCATTTTCCAGGATCCTTACGCCTCCCTGTCCCCCCGGCGCACGGTGATGCAGACCCTGCTGGAACCCCTGGAGACCCACGGCATTGGCGATGCTGCCTCACGCAAGCAGAAGGTGCTGGAACTGCTGGACATCGTGGGCATGCGCGCCAACGTACTGCACCGTTATCCCCATGAATTCTCCGGCGGCCAGCGCCAGCGCATCGGCATCGCCCGCGCCCTGACCCTGGATCCCAAGTTCATCGTCGCCGACGAGGCGGTATCGGCTCTGGACGTGTCCGTGCAGTCCCAGGTGCTGAATCTCATCGCCCGGTTGCAGCGGGAACTGGGCATTTCCTTCCTGTTCATCTCCCACGATCTGGCCGTGGTACAACACATCAGCCACGAAATCGGCGTCATGTATCTGGGCAAGCTGGTGGAAGTGGCCTCCTCCACGGATCTGTACCGGGAACCCAGGCACCCTTATACCAAAGCCCTGTTCTCCGCCATTCCCATGCCCGATCCGGACGCCAGCTCGGATCGCACAATTCTCCAAGGTGACGTACCCTCACCCCTGAATCCACCTTCCGGCTGCCCCTTCCGCACCCGTTGCCCGGAAGCCATGGAGACATGCGCCCGAAGCATGCCGGCCTTGAAGAACATCAAGGATAACGGCACCCCCCACCAGGTTGCCTGTCATCTTTATTGAGTGTCATCCCGCCATGGGGCTATAATTGTCTGCTTTCCAATCGAAATACACGAACAGGCTCATGCAACAGTACCAGACAGACAACCTGCGCATTCGCGCTACCCAGGAGGTAGTGCCCGCCGCCGTTCTGCATGAGCGCTACCCGATTACCGGAGAGGCCGCCAAAACCGTCTTCGAGACCCGCCAGCAGATTCATCGCATCCTCCACGGCGAGGACGACCGCCTGCTGGTGGTCATCGGCCCCTGCTCGGTGCACGATCCCAAGGCGGCACTGGAATACGCACAGCGGCTGCTGGAAGTGAAAAAACAGCTCGCAGATGAACTGCTCATCGTAATGCGGGTGTATTTCGAAAAACCCCGCACCACCGTGGGCTGGAAGGGCTTGATCAACGACCCGGATCTTGACAACAGCTTCCAGATCAACAAGGGACTGGAACTGGCGCGCAATCTGCTGCTGGACATCAACAACATGGGGCTGCCCGCCGGCACCGAGTTTCTGGATTTGATTTCACCCCAGTATGTGGCGGATCTGGTGAGCTGGGGAGCCATCGGCGCCCGCACCACCGAAAGCCAGGGCCACCGGGAGCTGGCTTCCGGCCTGTCCTGTCCCGTGGGTTTCAAGAACGGCACCGACGGCACCATGCGCGTAGCCGTGGACGCCATGCGCGCCGCCGAGCGTCCCCATGTATTCATGTCCATGACCAAGGAAGGCCATTCTGCCATCTTCAGCACCGCCGGCAATAACGACACTCACATTATCCTGCGTGGCGGCAAGCGCCCCAACTATGATGCAGAATCCGTGAATCTGGCCGCCAAGTAAATGGAAAAAGCCGGACTCACACCACGCCTGATGGTGGACTTCAGCCACGCCAACAGCCACAAGCAATACGAAAAACAGCTGGAAGTGGGTCGCGATGTGGCGGGTCAGGTGGCGCGGGGCGACATCCGCATCATCGGCGCCATGATCGAAAGTCATCTGCTGGGTGGCAATCAGTCACTGCTACCTGGCAAGCCTCTGGTCTACGGCCAGAGCATCACCGATGCCTGCCTGCCTTGGGAAGATAGCGTACCCCTGCTCGAAACCCTGGCCGAGGCAGCCAGGCAAAGGCGCATGCAATAAAAACAGGCCCCTCACGGTAGCTCACATTTCGTCAAATCCCGCCTTGTGGAACCACTCCCGGGCCTTTTCCTGGTCTGCCGCCACACCATTGCCGTCCTGATACATCATGGCAATGGTGGCCATGGAACCATGCAGACCCTGCCCGGCGCCCTTCATGAACCATTCCAGGGCTTTTTCCGGACTCTTGTCCACGCACTCGCCCTCCAGATACATAAAACCCAGGCCATGCTGAGCCAGCGGCAGACCGGCTTCCGCAGCAGCCCGCATATGCCTGTACGCCTGCGACTGGTTTTCCACCATACCCAGACCGTTCTGCGCCATGATTGCCACCCGGTACTGAGCTTCGGCATCACCCGTTTCCGCCAGAGGCCCCAGCAGTTCCGCCGCCCGTACAAAATGCTTGGCTTCGAAAGCGGCAATACCGCTGCTCAGGGTCATTTCCTCTTCCATGTTGATATTGTCTGTCATTTCACAACTCCAAAAACAATACTGTCTATAATTGATCCGGAACCCATGGATTCAGGAACGAAAAGATTGTAGCCTATGCGGGTGGCATATATTCACAGGCGAGCCGCAAGGATACCTCCACCACAGGAACACAGCATGGCGCTCAGTGAGACAACAATTGCCCGGCACAGAATAACCAGGATCACCATGGCGGGAATACTGTTGCTGCTGGCCGCAAACAGCAATGCCGACACTTTTGCCCGGGAAGCACAGCGCAAACTGTTTCTGGGAGCGGAAAAAATTACCGCAGTGGGCAAGCCCCTACCCAGCAACCTGGATTCCCTGCTGCGCGATTATCCTCTTTATCCCTATCTGGAATATGCCAGGCTCAAACACCGGCTGGGAAAGGCAAACAGTGCTGAAGTTGCCGGTTTTCTTGAAAAGAATGAGGATACACCGCTGGCGGCCTTGCTGCGCGCTCGCTGGCTGAATGTTTTGGCCCAGCGCCGGGACTGGAAGGGCTACATACAGTTCTATACCCCGCAATCCAATATCAGCCGCCAGTGCCACTATTTGCAAGCACTGATTCACACCGGCGACAAAAAACACGCTTTTTCGCGAGTAGAACCCATATGGCTGTATGGCAAATCAAGACCCAAAGCCTGTGACCCGGTATTCAAGGCCTGGCGTCAAGCCGGACTGCTGACCACCGAGCTGGTCTGGCAGCGCATTGCCCTGGCCATGGACAGGGGACAGATCGGGCTTGCCCGCTATCTAAAGAAATCCCTTCCGACCAAAGATCGACCTTGGGTGGAAACCTGGATCAAAATACATAACAGGCCCGCACTGGCGCTTAAAGATTCGGCTCTGAAAAAGAAGCATTCCCAGCGCCAGAACATTCTGGTGGATGCAGCCTACCGGCAAATCAGAAAAGACCCGATAACAGCGATTAACTACTGGAAAAAGCTGCAACAGCGCTTTCACTTTTCA
>JAJRUY010000058.1 GCA_024277555.1 Gammaproteobacteria bacterium
GGCCATCACGGGGACTGCGGGAATCTGTCGCGACGATGTGGTAGAAAGGACGCTTTTTTGCGCCAGTTCTGGCAAGACGAATGGTAACCATATTAGTTAAAAGCCTTAAAATTCAATGTAATCCAGCGATTCGGCATAAAGCCGCATCAAGGTAAACGCGGCATTTTACTATATTTTGCAAGAAAGTGAAGCACTAGAAGCTATATTTTTGTCCACCTGCAACAATCCTCTGGATCTGCTGTCCCAAGAAAAGACCGTCCTGCCTCCAACAAGCAGGAATGCCGCATGGAGATCAGGCGTACACCAATTCCCCAGACCCTGACATAGAAACACAAATCCTGCATATTGTTTGTGTTTCCATGTCAGGCTCCGGAAATTTTCTCCTGCTGCCGTTTTTTCGCTGGCGTCTGGTATCATTGTTGATTGTCCCTACGCCACCATTACCACCCAAGATTCAGAATAGCCCATGAATGAAGAAGCAATATTCCAGCGCCTGCTGGCACTGGTGGGGCAATACTATACCAGGCGCAAACAGGGGAAATTTCTGGACTATCTGGAACCTGATCAGCTGGCAGAAGAACTTAAGCTGGAAAAACCTGCCACCGGAGACTGGCAGCAGTTATTCATATGGATGGAGCAATACCTGCAACATGCCGTGAAAACCGGCCACCCGGATTTTCTGAATCGCATGTGGTCTGACGCCAACCTGCCTTCCATCGCCGGAGAAATCATCACCGCTGTCAGCAATACTTCCGCCTGCACTTATGAAGGTGCACCGGTATCCACGCTGATGGAGCATTTTATGCTCAACACCATGCTGGAGCTGGCGGGTTTTGAGGATGGCGAAGGGCAGATGACCAGCGGCTCCAGCAGCGGCAACATGATTGCCATGCTTGCCGCCAGAAACCGGATTGCCGAAACCAGCAAACAAGACGGCCTGTTTGGACAAAAACCTTTGGTCGCCTTTGTATCCGCCGATTCCCACTATTCCCTGGACAAGGCTGCAAACATTCTTGGCATCGGCACCAGACAGCTGATCAAGGTTCCAGTGGATAAGCGTGGGCGCATGCAAGCGGAAGCCCTGGAGCAGCTGCTGCAACAGCACCGGCAGGCAGGCAACCTGCCTTTCTTCGTCTGCGCCACCCTGGGAACGACGGTCAGGGGCGCTTACGATCCCCTGCCTCCACTTATCGCCTTGCGGGAACAATACGGTTTCTGGCTGCACGGTGATGGCGCCTGGGGAGGAGCCGCCCTCCTGGATGATGAGCTGCGGCAGCAATATCTTGCCGGCGTGGAACAACTGGACTCCTTCACCTGGGACTTTCACAAGATGGCCGGCACCAATCTCATGTGCAATGTGCTGCTGTTCAATCATAATCGGGGAACCCTGCGTTGCGTGTGCAGCGCCGGAGAGCACAGCTATCTGTTCCGCGAAGAAGACCAAAGTGCAGAACTGGATACCGGCACCGCTTCTTTGCAATGCGGGCGCCGGGTGGACAGCCTGAAATGGTTTCTGGACTGGAAATACTTCGGAAAAGAAGGGCTGGCACAGCGGGTACGCCACTATCTGACCCTGAGCAAATATGCCGAACAGATGGTTGACCGTACCCCGGAACTGGAAATGTCTGTGCCGCGCGAATCTTTCAACATCTGCTTCCGCTTTCGCGTCCCCCAGGGCATATCCAGCAACGACTTCAACCTGGAGCTGCGCAATCGCCTGTTTCGCCGGGGCATCAGTCTGGTCGGCATCGCCTACATCGACGCGCAGCTTACCCTGAGGCTCCTCATCACCCACCCGGATTTCTCGGAAGCTGAAGTCGATAAGTTCTTCAGCTCCCTGGTGTCCACCGGCAAGGATTTATTGAATGAGCAGCTGCATAGCTAAAACATACACAGCCCCCAATCCACCGGAGGCTGAAAAGAAGGTTCTGCGTGGTTTTATTGACAGCCTGACGAATGAGTCCCGCCTGCTGTCTCTGAGTACACAGTTTCAACCACAAGGTGACTTCCCCCATGCCCCGCACTGCTATTCCCGCAACATCCTGATGCGCATGGAAAGCGGCGCCGAAGTCATGATTGCACGCTGGGATCAGGATGCGGTTACGCCCATACACGGGCATCCCCAGTTTGCATTTGTCTATGTATTGCAGGGACAACTGCAGATGGAACATTACCATGATACCGATCAGGGACTGCTGCTGGCAGAAACCATTATCAAGAACAAGGGGCAGCATATCTATGCGGCTGGCATTGCAGGCAGATACGACAACGCCATTCACCGCGTCACTGCCCTGACACCCAGCCTCAGCCTTCATGTGTATTCTGATGATGCCCTGAAAGGAAAATTTTTCAGCTGACAATGCTGCGTGTCCGCCTGGTATTCTGGTACATATTCTGGTGTCTGCACTCTGGTGCCCGTCCCTGGCGCTATTTTCAGCTGAGCGCCCCCTGGTTCAGCAACAATAAACGCATCTTTTCCAAACTGGAAATGGATGATCTGATTCCACAGAAATGGCGGCTTGCCCAGGAACCTCTGCGCCCGGATAGTCAGCCGTTATCCTGGCCGGTATTCCTCAAGCCTGAATGGGGACAAAATGCCCGGGGAATTCTGGTCGCAGAAAA
>JAJRUY010000059.1 GCA_024277555.1 Gammaproteobacteria bacterium
CAATAATCAGACAATTGCCAACATCTTCACCCTGTCCTGTTCGGGTTTCCGCCCGATCCCCGGTGAGAATTAACCAAAAAAGGCGCGACAGATATGCTGCCGCGCCTTTTTTTGCTTTCAGGAAGATTGTGCCTCAAGGCATATCATCAATCTCCTGACCTTCCTTTTGCACCGGCATCAGATCCGCCTTGCTCACACCCAGCATCAGCACCGCGCTGCTGGCGACATAAATGGAAGAATAGGTACCCACCAGAACACCCAGAATCAGCGCCAGGGAGAAGTTGTGAATAATCTCTCCGCCCAGCACAAACAGGGCCAGCAACACGATCAGGGTGGTCAATGAAGTGACAATGGTGCGCGCCAGGGTCTGATTCAGGGAGATATTGATAACTTCTTCCGATTCCCCTTTGCGAATCTTGCGGAAATTCTCACGAATCCGGTCGAATACCACGATGGTGTCATTCAGGGAGTAACCGATCACAGCCAGCACCGCCGCCAGTACGGTCAGATCAAATTCCATCTGGAACAGGGAGAAGAATCCCAGGGTTATGGTCACATCGTGCACCAGAGCGATCACCGAACCCACGGCAAACCGCCATTCAAAACGCACCGCAACATACATGAGGATGGCCATCAGGGCGACCAGCACCGCCAAGGCGCCGTCTTCCGTAAGCTCATCGCCGACCTGCGGGCCAACAAATTCCACCCGGCGCAAATCCAGCGTGCCATCGGCCTGCTTGCTGAGTGCGCTAAACACCTTGTCGCTCAACTCGGAATTTTTCACGCCTTCCCTGGGCGCAAGGCGAATCAGGATATCCTGGGGCGTACCAAACTGCTGCACCTGGGCTTCGCCAAAACCATTGTCTGCCAGCACCTGACGAATCGCCTCTGGATCAGCTTCCTGGGCATAACCGACTTCAATCAGGGTTCCACCGGTAAAATCAATCCCGAAAACCAGCCCCCGGGTAGCCAGAGAAACCAGCGATATGACAATCAGGGCGATTGACAGCATCATGGCAAGCTTGCGCTTGCCCATGAAATCTATATGCAAGGATGATATGAGGGTTTGCATGGGCAGTTACCTGAATCAGATTGCGAGTTTCTTGACGTGCTTGCGGCCATACACCAAATTCGCCAGTGCGCGGGTTCCGATGATGGAAGTGAACATGGAGGTCATAATGCCGATAGCCAGGGTAACGGCGAAGCCTTTTACCGGGCCGCTACCAATGGAAAACAGCACAATGGCAGCAATCAAGGTAGTCACATTGGCATCCATAATGGTGCTGAATGCCTTTGCATAGCCGGCATGAATGCTCGCCTGCGGCGTACTGCCCACCCGCATTTCTTCACGGATACGCTCATAGATCAGCACATTGGCATCCACCGCCATGCCCACCGTGAGGACTATTCCGGCAATGCCCGGCATGGTCAGGGTTGCCTGGAGCAATGACAGCACTGCCATCATCAGCACCAGATTGGCGATCAGTGCAGCATTGGCGAACAGGCCAAAGACCTTGTAGTAAACCACCATGAACACCATCACCAGCAGCAGCCCGATGATTACCGACTTGAAGCCCTGATCGATGTTTTCCTGACCCAGGCTGGGGCCGATGGTTCGTTCTTCTACTATATCAATAGGCGCAGCCAGTGCTCCGGCACGCAGCAACAGCGCCAGCTCATGAGCTTCCTGGGGGCTGTCCAGACCCGTGGTCTGAAAACGCGCCCCCAGCGGTTCCAGAATATTGGCCACGCTGATAACGTCTTCCACCAGACGTTTGATGGGTTTGCCTTCTGCATCCCTGCCGACGATGCGATTTTCCTTGAACACCACGGCCATGGGTTTACCCACATTGTCGATGGTGACATTGCGCATGCGCCGGGCGCCCTTGCTGTCCAGGTTGACCAGCACCATGGGGCTGCCGGAACGCTGATCAAAACCCGAGGATGCATCCGTGATTTGATTGCCGGTAACAATAACCCGCTTTTTCAGCAAAATTGGGCGTCCATCCTCCCGCACCTTGTACAAACGCGATCCTGGTGGAATCTTGCCGTTGTTCTTGGCATCCATGGCGTCATGCTCGGTATCCACCAACCGGTATTCCAGGGTTGCAGTCGCTCCCAGGATGTTTTTCACCTGGGTAGGATCCTGTACGCCAGGCAGCTCCACCACGATACGCCGCTCACCCTGCTGTTGCACCAGGGGCTCCGCCACACCCAGGGCATTCACCCGGTTGCGGATGGTGGTGATGTTCTGCTGCAGGGCAAACCGCTTGATGGTGCGTATTTCTGCTGGAGGCAGGGTAAGGCGCACGAAATAGGCGCCTTCTGCATCCCTGGTTTCCACGCCCAGATTGCGAAATTCATTGCCCAGGGCTTCTTCCGCCTTGTCCCGGGTGGCCTTGTCCTTGAACTTGACATCGACACCCTTGGCATCCGCCTTCACAGTCAGATAACGCAGTTTCTGGCCCCGCAGTGCGCTACGCACATCTCCGGTATAGGCTTCCACCTTGTCCTTGACCGCCGCATCCATATCCACATCAATGAGCACATGAATACCGCCACGCAAATCCAGGCCCAGATTCACCGGCTTGCCACCTACGGCCAGCAGCCAGCCAGGAACATTCGCCGCCGTGGTCAGGGCGTAGGAGACATTTTCCGGCAGTGCACCGGCAATGATGCTCCGGGCCTTTTGCTGGTCGGTAGTGGAAGGAAAACGAATCAGCAAACGATCTTCCTTCTCTTCCATTGCCTTGATCGCAACGCCATTGCTTTCGAGGGATGTCTGTATCTTCTCCTGCAGGAGGCTATCGACTACGGCGCCACGGGAGCCGGATACGACAATTGCAGGATCCTGGCTGTAGAGATTGGGCAGGGCGTAAAACAGGCCGATTGCAAGCACGAAGACAACCAGGAGGTTTTTCCACAAAGGATATTGATTCAGCATGTCAGTTGGTGACTACAGGTTGCGAAAAGAGGATGTTAACAACATAAGAACTCACAGTTCCTCGAGCGTTCCCTTGGGCATGACCGCTTCCACAGCGGGGCGGCGTATGGTGACTTCCAGACCATCAGCAACTTCTACCCTGACGAAGTTTTCACCCACTTTGGTAATGCGCCCCATAAGGCCACCAATGGTCTGCACCTCATCACCTTTTTTCAGGCTTTCCACCAATGCACGATGCGCTTTCTGGCGCTTTACCTGGGGGCGTATCATGAAAAAATACAGGATCAGGATCAGGCCAATAGGGAAAAGCAGGCCTGCAAAACCACCCGCACCAGAAGCTGCCGGGGCAGCCTCTGCCATGGCATCATTGATAAAGAAATTCATATAATCTACCTCCGCCGACCGCCTGAACACCGCTGCCAGCCAAATTGGGGATTGTGAAGCCGGATATTATGCCACAGAGCGTGGCTGTGCATAGTGTAGTTTTACCCAGCAGCAAATCAACCCGGCTCCAGGTCGTCAACTTTCTGGAACCCCCTGGGCAGCTTGTTGCCACGACGCCCACGCTCTCCTTCATAGGCATTGAGATCAGCAGCTTTCAGGTTCAGGTGGCGCTTGCCGGAAATCAGCCGGATCTTGCCCCCTTCAGGTACCACCAGCATGGCCACCACATACTCTTCCCGCTGCTCCACCCGCTTGCCAGGTATACCAATAATCTTGTTACCTTTGCCCCGAGCCATTTCCGGCAGATCGCTCAGGGGAATAACCAGCATACGCCCAGCGCTGGTGACCGCCACCACCCGATCGGTATGGGGGTCTGTTACCGGCTGCGCCTTGAGCACCCTTGCTCCTTTGGGCAGGGTCAGCACTGTCTTGCCTGCCTTCTTGTTGGCGGCCAGGTTCCTGGCCTGGGTGACAAAACCATAACCTGCATCACTCGCCAGCAACCAGCGCTGCTGCGGATCGCCGCCGAGAACGGACACGAACAGAGCGCCATTCGGTGGGGAAAAGCGCCCGGTAAGGGGTTCGCCCTGCCCTCTTGCCGATGGCAGGGTATGAGCAGGAAGTGAATAGCTGCGCCCTGTAGAATCCAGGAAAATCACGATCTGGTTGCTGCGCAGCCGCACTGCGTCAAGATAGCCGTCACCGGCCTTGTAGCCAAGACTGGCAGGGTCAATATCATGGCCCTTGGCTGCCCGCACCCAGCCCTTTTCCGACAGCACTACTGTGCTGGGTTCACTGGGAGCAAGCTCGCTTTCATCCATGGCCGTGGCGGCTTCGCGCTCGACAATGGGGGAGCGGCGATCATCGCCGTATTCCCTGGCATCTGCTTCCAGTTCCTTGCGCACCAGGGTTTTCATACGCTGCCTGGAACCCAGAGTTTTTTCCAGATAGTCCTGCTCCTTTGCCAGCTCTTCCTGTTCGGCACGGATTTTCATCTCTTCCAGGCGCGCCAGCTGCCGCAGCTTGGTATCCAGCACATAGTCGGCCTGTATTTCCGTCAGATCAAAACACGCCATGAGCACAGGCCTGGGTTCGTCTTCGGTGCGGATGATATGGATGACCTCATCGATATTCAGGAACGCCACCAGCAGACCTTCCAGCAGATGCAGCCTGTCCAGCACCTTGTTCAAGCGATGTTGCAAGCGCCGCCTGACGGTGCTGAAGCGGAATTCCAGCCATTCTTTGAGAATGACACGCAGATCCTTGACCTGGGGC
This sequence comes from Gammaproteobacteria bacterium, assembly GCA_024277555.1. Taxonomy (GTDB): domain Bacteria; phylum Pseudomonadota; class Gammaproteobacteria; order Chromatiales; family Chromatiaceae; genus Thiolapillus. Next base: position 4,664 of record JAJRUY010000059.1, read on the forward strand.
CGTCCGTCCAGACCGATCAGGTTCAGGTTCACCCGGTAGCTGCGTTCCAGATCCGTGGTGGCAAACAAATGCGACATGAGGCGCTCGAAATCCACCCGGTTGGAACGCGGCACAATCACCAGGCGCGTGGGATTCTCATGGTCAGACTCATCCCGCAGGTCTTCGATCCAAGGCAGCTTCTTGGCGCGCATCTGGCTGGCGATCTGTTCCAGGATTCTGTTACCGGACACCTGATGCGGCAGGGCGTTGACCACCACGTTGCCGTCTTCCTTCTCCCAGCAGGCGCGAGCGCGCACACTGCCCCGCCCGGTCTGGTAGATTTTCAACAAATCTACCCTGGGGGTAATGATCTCGGCATCGGTGGGATAGTCCGGCCCGGGAATATGTTCACACAGCTCCTCCAGAGTGGCTTTCGGATTTTCGATCAGGCGAATACAGGCGCTAACCACTTCCCGCAGGTTATGCGGTGGAATATCCGTTGCCATACCCACGGCGATGCCACTGGCGCCGTTGAGCAATACATTCGGCAGGCGTGCAGGAAGCAGGCTCGGCTCTTTCAGGGTGCCATCGAAATTGGGTGCCCATTCCACCGTACCCTGCCCCAGCTCCGACAGCAATACCTTGGCATAAGGAGTGAGCTTGGCCTCGGTATAACGCATGGCGGCAAAGGATTTGGGATCATCTGGTGAGCCCCAGTTTCCCTGGCCGTCTATCAATGGATAGCGATAGGAAAAGGACTGAGCCATGAGTACCATGGCTTCATAGCAGGCCGTGTCTCCATGAGGATGAAATTTACCCAGCACGTCTCCTACGGTGCGCGCCGATTTCTTGTGTTTGCTGGCCGCCGACAGACCCAGTTCGGACATGGCATAGACAATGCGCCGCTGCACTGGCTTGAGGCCATCGCCGATATGCGGCAGAGCCCGATCCAGAATCACGTACATGGAATAGTCCAGGTAGGCCTTCTCGGTGAATTCCGCCAGACGCAGGCGCTCTATCCCATCAGAAGTGTAGTTTTCGTCCATATTATTTTTTCAGCTGCCGCATTTCATCGAGCATGGACTGGATATCGTTGTACCAGCGGGAAAATTGCAGCTGCAGCTGCGCATCGCCAGGGAACATGGAGCCCAATGCCCGGGGATCCATGGCCGCCAGCAGGGTTTCGTTATTTTCAGCGATTACCACTATTTTCAACGGCAGGTAGGGAGACATCTCCGGATGGCGGGCAAGAATGCTCCGCACCTCTTCCACCCTGCCGAAAAATACCACCCGGTAGAAATCGGTTTTGTAATCAAATTCCGCCATGCCGCCATCACAACGCTGGACATGGGCGACGCTGTAACCGTATTCCGGGATGGTTTCCCTGAGTACATCCATGACATGCGCGGCCTTGGCGCTGCTACGCGCCATCACCAGGGTCTGATCCGCCTGCACCGGGAAGGTGAGCAATAACACAAGGCAGATGCCGACAATCATTCTCACAGGGTTGCCTCCTCCATCACGCCAAGGATGATCTCTTCCATAAGCACACCGACCTCCGACAACTCCTGATTGTTGAACAGGGTGGCGAGCTGCGCCACGTTGGCGGAAATCACCAGCACCTTTCCATTCTGCTCCAGGACATTGATGCGGCAAGGCAAGGCCGTGCCCAGGCGCGGATCAATATTGAGCAGATGGTAAAGCTCCTTGAAATTACAGAAGCGTATGCCCACCTGACGGGTATTGACACTGAACTCATCCGTCAGTCCCTGCTCCAGGTAGCGCAGGGGAAAAATGCGGAAATTTGCACCCGCCAACGCCTGCTTCACATTTTCCACCGTAGTCTCTAGATCATAGGGCGATTCCATAACATAGGCGGGCTTGCCCACCCATTCCTCCGCCCCCTTCCTGGGCGCTGGCGGCTGCAGGATACGCAGATAGGCAATGATATGGGCAGTTTCCTGATTCGAAAGCTTGCCCCGGAATGCAGGCATGTTACTGGTCTTGCGCCCAGCCAATATGATGTCCCGGATCATGGCGTCAGAGGCTGATTTCTGAAACCCTATGTTGTTCAGGGCGGCAGGCATGACCATGAAGGAGCGTTTTCGGGACAGGGTCACTCCTGTACCCACCCCTTCGCCACTGCCGTCCTTGCCGTGGCAGCGGACGCAATGTTCCTGATACAGGGCATCGCCCTTTTTTGCATCTCCCTGAATTCTGATGGTCTCGAACACCGGGCCGGGCTTGCCTGTCCAGCTGCGCACATAAGCCACGATGGCAGCCACCTGAGCCAGACTGAGCTTCTGAAAAGACGGCATGATGCGGCCAGGACGGCCATGGCGAATGGTTTTTGCAATATAGTCATCAGAAACCTGGGAAAGTATCTCTTTCGACAGGGGCAGGCCGATTCCACCCTGGCCATGAAAATGGTGGCAGGCGCTGCATTTCTCCTCATACAGCTCCTTGCCATCAGGCGCAGCAAGCAGCGGCATGCACAGTAACAGAAACAACCAGTTCAAATGTCTCTTCAACTCTCAACTCCAGCAATCAACTCCTGAGCTGCTTCTGCCATATCCCCTTTTTCCTGCAGCCAGGACTTGCGGTCTCCGGAACGCTTTTTGGCCAGCAACATATCCATCATGCTCATGGTGCCATCTCCCGCCTCCATGGCCAGTTGCACCAGTCTTCTGGTATCCGGGTGGATGGTGGTTTCCCGCAACTGCAAGGGATTCATTTCACCCAGCCCCTTGAAGCGCTGCACATTAACCTTGCCGCGCAGTTTCTCTGCTTCGATACGCGCCAGTATGCCCTGTTTTTCCGCATCATCCAGGGCGTAGAACACCTGTTTCCCCACATCAATACGGTACAGAGGGGGCATGGCCACATATACATGCCCTTCCTTCACCAGCCTGGAGAAGTGGCGCACGAACAGCGCGCACAGCAAGGTGGCAATATGCAGCCCGTCAGAGTCCGCATCTGCCAGAATGCAGACTTTACCAAAACGCAGTTTGGAAAGATCATCCACCCCTGGCTCCACACCAATGGCCACGGAAATATCATGTACCTCCTGGGAGGCCAGCACTTCGGCGGAATCTACTTCCCAGGTATTCAATATCTTGCCGCGCAAGGGCATGATCGCCTGGAAATCCTTGTCCCTGGCCTGCTTTGCAGAACCGCCTGCAGAATCACCTTCCACCAGAAAGAGTTCTGTACGCTTCATGTCATCGGATGCACAATCTGCCAGCTTGCCCGGCAACGCCGGCCCCTGGGTCACCTTCTTGCGCACTACCTTGCGCCCGGCACGCATGCGTGTCTGGGCCGCATGAATTGCCAGTTCGGCAATACGCTCACCCTCGGCGGTGTTCTGGTTCAACCACAGGCTGAAGGAATCTTTCACCACGCCGGAAACAAAAGCGGCGCATTCCCTCGAAGACAGGCGTTCTTTGGTCTGCCCAGAGAACTGGGGATCGGCCATCTTTACGGACAGCACATAGCTGACCCTGCTCCACACATCATCCGGGGTGATTTTCACTCCCCGGGGCAGCAGGTTGCGGAATTCACAAAACTCCCGCACCGCCTCGGTAAGCCCGGAACGCAAACCATTCACATGGGTGCCACCCTGCGCCGTAGGGATCAGATTTACATAACTCTCGGTTACCGGCTCGCCGCCTTCCGGCAGCCAAACCAGAGCCCAGTCGGCTGCCTCGCCGCTACTGGCCATACTGTCGGTAAAAGGCGCTTCCGGCAGTATTTCAAAACCCTGCAACGCATCCAGCAGGTAGTCCTTCAACCCGTCGGCATATTGCCATTCCTCACTTTCACCACTCTTCTCATCCGTGAAGCGCACATGCAGGCCGGGGCAAAGCACGGCTTTGGCCCGCAATACATGCTTGAGCTGGCGAATACTGAATCTGGGGCTGTCGAAAAACTGTACATCCGGCCAGAAACGAAGCCGGGTGCCGGTATTTTGCTTGCCCACCTTACCCACCACCTCAAGGTCGGAAACCTTTTCACCATTGGCAAAGGCAATATTGTATTCCGCACCATCACGCTTGACCCAGACTTCCAGATGCCGCGACAAGGCGTTCACCACCGAAACCCCGACCCCGTGCAGCCCACCGGAAAACTGGTAAGACTTATTGGAAAACTTGCCACCTGCATGCAGCTTGCACAGAATCACTTCCACCCCTGGAACGCCTTCTTCCGGGTGAATGTCCACCGGCATGCCGCGCCCGTCATCCGAAACCTCCAAAGAGCCATCCTTGTACAGCTTGACCTCGATCTTGCTGGCATGTCCCGCAAGCGCTTCATCCACACTGTTGTCGATAACTTCCTGCGCCAGATGGTTGGGGCGGGTGGTATCTGTGTACATCCCCGGGCGCTTGCGCACCGGTTCCAGACCACTGAGTACCTCTATGGCTGAGGCGTCGTAGCTAGTCATCATTGGTCCAGTTGTCAAAAGGATTGAGCTGCTCAAACCGCCCCTGCACTGCCTGCTCTATCTGGTAACGCTCCCTTGGCACCCCCCCGGAGCAAAACACATCATCCGCCAATTCGGCACGATAGCCACTCCTTGTGTGGCTGGTTTTCTTCCATTTCGGCTTCTTCACCTCACGCACGGCAGGATCACGCCGGGGATTCCCGTATGCATAAACGGCATATTCCCCGGTTCCACAACGAAGCCCTTCGAAGGTGGCGGTATAGCCTCCGGCAGTGGAGCGCACAAGCAGCCAGTAGCGCACTACATAATCCTTGTCTGATATGCTCATGGTTCCCAGATCCAGAAAGGCGCGCTGATTTGCTGGCAGGGAGTCGATCTGCACCTGCGCCCAGGCACCATCATCCGGTAACGGCGGAATCTGTGTAAAACTCTCTTTCCATTCCTTTACATTTGCTTCAAAGTCATCCTGATCGCCAGTGAGTTCCTCATACCTGTCAGTAGGCGCACTGTGCAACAGGCTGGTGAGGGAAAACAAAAGCGCCAGCAAAACAACTGGTTTCATGCCCACACGGACTTACCCTTGGATCAATACTCAAGGGCGAGAGTTTACAACCCCCACCGGAAATTGAACATAGCCACAATAGAGAATTCTGTGAGGATTCTGCGGATTGGTATTGCAGACAGCCGCCCAGTGGGGTAATTTGCACCCTGCAATCAACCTGCCTGCCCCTTGAGTTCATGCAATAATTCCCGACATGAGTAGAAAAAAGCCCGAAAACCTCAGTTTTGAGGAAGCCCTGAACGAACTGGAAACCCTGGTGGATCAACTGGAGCACGGGGAAATTTCCCTGGAAGACTCCCTGAAATCCTTTGAACGGGGTGTAGCCCTTACCCGCAGCTGCCAGCAGGCGCTGTCGGAAGCGGAACAAAAAGTCAGTATTCTCAACCAAAAAGCACTGGACGCGGAACCTGAAGCCTTCAAATCCGATGCCGCAGACTAATCTGGATTTCATCACCTTTTCCAGTGATTGTGTAAGCAGGGTGGAAAAGGCTCTGAGTATCTGCCTGCCCCCTGAGACCATCGAGCCACAAAGCCTGCATCAAGCCATGCGCTATGCGACCTTCAACGGCGGCAAACGGGTGCGACCCCTGCTGGTATACGCCAGCGGACTTGCCTGTGGTGGCCAGCTGGAAACGCTGGATGCATGTGCCTGCGCGGTAGAGCTGATTCACAGCTATTCCCTGGTGCATGATGACCTGCCAGCCATGGACAATGACGATCTGCGCCGCGGCAAGCCCACCTGCCACAAGGCCTATGACGAAGCAACTGCAGTCCTGGTGGGAGATGCCCTGCAAGCACTGGCTTTTGAAATCCTGGCAAAGCCTGCAACCAGCATTTCGTCGGAAACGCAGCTGCAAATGATTCAGATCCTGGCCAATACCAGCGGTTCTCGCGGCATGGCTGGTGGACAAGCCATGGATATCAACGGCGTGGGTCAGGACATGTCCCTGCCCGAACTGGAAATCATGCACATTCACAAAACCGGCGCCCTGATTCACGCCAGCGTTCAGCTAGGTGCCCTGTCTGCCGGGGGCAACCCGGAACAGGTAGCAAGGCTGGAGCATTTTGCCAAAGCCATCGGGCTGGCTTTTCAGGTGCAGGACGACATCCTCGACATCACGGCTGACACCCATACCCTGGGCAAGACCCAGGGCAAGGACGCCGCCGACAACAAGCCCTCTTACCCGGCGCTGCTGGGGCTGGATGGCGCCAGGCAAAAAGCACAGGAACTCCTGAACGAGGCACTGGATGTTCTGAGCCACTTCGATGCTTCCGCCCGCCACCTGCGCCAGCTGGCCGATTATGTAGTGGGCAGAACGCACTAGGAGTCTGTCGGATTTAGGCTGAACCGGCTGCAAAAGCGGGACAGCGGTGTTTATCTATACTATTGGGCCTCGAAAAATCGTCATTCCGGCGGAATCCGGAATCCATAACTTGCTGATTTATATGGACCCCGACTTTCGCCGGGGTGACGAAAAACGAATTATTCGAGGTTCCCTTTAGCCCGGATGTTTCATCTGGAAGTCCGATGATTGTGCCGAGATTGTTGTTCAGAGGCGAATTTCTGATCGAATCAATAGCCCAAGCTATTGATGAGTGAAGAAATATCGTCTCTGGGCAACAAGATCGG
>JAJRUY010000060.1 GCA_024277555.1 Gammaproteobacteria bacterium
CCATCCTGGATTGTCTTCCATAGATTGCTGTACTCTTCCCTGCTGGTTTCTCCGGACTTCAACAGGCGCGGATTTCTGCCGATGACCTCCTCTGCGCGGTAACCGGATACTTCGGTGAATTTGGGGTTCACATATTCGATGTTTCCCTGGGGGTTGGTAATGACCACCGAGCTTGGGCTTTGCTCTACCGCCTGGTAGAGCTTGAGCAGCTCACTTTCGGTGCGGCGTATGTCGGTAATGTCTTCACCGATGCCGGTCACGCCGATGACCTCCCCCTTGCTGTCGTAAGAGAGGGTATTGTTCCAGGCGATCAGGCGTGGCAGGCCGTTGCGGGTTCTGACCTGCAATTCCAGGTGTGAAGGGAACTGCCGGGGAGAGTTCATCAATTGGATGATGCTGGAGATTTTTTCCCTGTCCTGCTCGTCCACCAGTTGCTTGATCCAGCTCTTGCCGATGATGTCTTTTCTTTCCCAGCCAGTGATATCGAGAAAATGATTGTTGCAGAAGGTCAGTATTCCCTGCTGGTCAAGGGCAACGGCCGCCAGTTCGATGTTTTCCAGGGTGTGCCGGAAACGCTGTTCGTAGTCGCGTTGCGCTTCGGCAATACGGTGCAAATGGGTGGTGCGCGCCAAAAATCCTGTGCCAACAAGTACCAGCAGGAACATGGAAAGATATAGTGCGCCGTTGTTTTTCAGGAACAGGGGAAAGGTGGAAGAGATCTGGTGGTATGGAATGTGAGAAACAATTTTCCATTGAAGGTTTTGCTCCTGCCCGAGGCTTGCCGTTTTCTTGGTGGTGGGAAGAGCTGCCAGTGCAGCTTTCACCGGATAAATCGTCGTGTAGGTGAAAAAACCGTTCGGAGTTTCAAACTGGCCGCTTTCGTTGCTGGTGATTTCCCTCCATGCGGCAGGCTTGTCATTCTGGAAGCGGTTGCCGCTGTCGAGCATAAAGCCCCATTCGTTTTCGTGCCTGGGGCTGCTCAGCCAGTAGCCGTCGCTATTCAGAAGCTCGATATGGTCGGCTATGCTGGCTGCTGCACGGGAGAAATTGTCGATCAGGCGCGCACCCAGATAGTTGATCAGGACCATGCCTTTTTTGTTGCCGCTATGGTTGACAACCGGAGTGGCAAAGCGGATTACCGGTTTGAAGGGTTCTTCGATTTTGCCATTTTCCACATTCAGGTCGAATCTTGAAAGATAGATGCCGCCGGGATCTTGCGCCATGGCTTCACGAAAATAGTAGCGATTCGCCTTGTTTTGCAACGCTGCATAGGGAACGACCTCGACATTTCCATCGTTGTAGTTGACGCGGACGATTTCCATGCCGCTGTTGTCCAGATAGCGAATCTGATCGTATAGTCCCTTGTTTTTGGCGAATACTCTGAACTCTTCCGCGATACGCTGTTCCCGTGTCCAGGGCAAGGCTTCGGGCAATCCCTGAATTTCGATATGTTCGGCGAGGAAGCGCAAGTCTTTTACCACATCGGCGATGTCTTCCTGAATCATGCGCCGGGCAAGATCCACGTTCAGGGATTCTGTGGATTCTATGCTGCTGTGTTCGGTGGTGTAGAAGGTGTAGTAATGCATGCCGCCGATAATCAGCAGCACCAGGCAGATGGGCAGGAACAGGCTGATGAAGGTTCTGAGCTGTCCGAGATGGCCTGGTTGTGCTGGAGGATGAACTATGGGCATTGTTGCTCGATATGCCGCTGTAGTCGGCTCAGGTAACTGTTCAGGGGCTCATCAAGTTTGCGAGGAAGCAGAAAAGTCAGGCGGATTGCGATGATATAAGGCTTGCGATCCCCGCTTCCGGCTGGTGTTTTTTCGGTCAAAACTTCGCGTATGCGGTTTAGAGTTTGTTCAGTCGGATATTCACAGTAGCGTGGCATGGTTATATTGCGTCCATACCACTGGGCGGCGAAGGAAATGCCGATCAGCAGCGCCAGAATTACCAGTATCAGTCTGAATGGGTGGAAGCCACTGTACTGTTCCTGGTTTTGAGAAGTGGGCTCAGGCATTTTCAGTGGCTGGGTGTAAGCAGCTGTTGTGGATAACCGCTACGGGCGCTGCCACGCAAAGAGACGGCAATGGCTTGCGCCATGCGTTGCCCCTGATAAATGCGTTCCCGAACCGATACTCCATGGATGTAGTTTGCGTTCAATTGCAGGCCGGGCATTGCTTCCAGGCGGGATGAGATCTGCGCCAGCCTGGCGCGGTACTGGCCGTGATACAGGGGCAGGCCCTGATAGTGCCTTTTCACTTTTACATGGTCAGGGTCGCCATGGATCTTCATCAGGGGGCGCAGATCGCCAAGCACCTGATCGGTAAGTTCCTGGTCAGTTTGCTGCAGTTGTCCGGGATGATGCACCCCGCCAATATAACAGGTCAGCAGCGCCTTTCCCGATGGCGCCCTGTGGGGGAACAAGGTACTCATCCACAGGTTTCCGTTGATGGCCAATCGGTTGTGCTTTGCCACCAGGAAGCCAGTGCCGTCCAGTTTGTGCTGGATGTTGCGGCTGTTTATTCCCAGGTGCAATACCCCGACGGGGGCATACTCGATGCCTGCAAGCAGTTTTCCCAGTTTGGCATCCGTGGATTCGAGAAGCCGGCTGCTGATATATGCCGGAGTGCTGAGCACCAGCTGTGGAACCTGGATAGATGCTGATCCGTTGCTGGTTGCTCCTTCCACCTGCCAGGCATCGTCCTGTCGCGAGATGGCAGTGGCTTTTATTCCAGTGCGGATGGTGATGCCGGGGCTGTCGGCGAGAGCTTGCACCAGTTGCCCCATGCCGTCGGAAAAGGAAAAGGTGTCGGCAGTGTTGACTTGGCGGCGTTTGATCACTTTGTTGATGAACATGCCTACGGTAAGGCTGCCATAGCGCTGTTCCAGGGCGGTAAGGCGCGGCAGCACGGATTGTGCTTCCGCCAGATCAGGGTCTGATGCCAGGGTGCCGGAGACGAAGGCATCCATGGCGGTATCGAGAATTTCCTGTCCCAGACGGCGGCGAATGAACTCGGAAACGGTTTCTCCGGTGTGGGAGCCCTTGGGAATGAAAGGTTCTGCCAGCAGCCGCAGTTTTGCCGTCAGGCTCCACAGGGGAGAGGCCATCAATGCGGGCATGAGCATGGGAACCTGGGTAAGGTGGTTGTTGTGGACGATGTAACGGTTCAGCTTGTCGTCACGCCGCTGCTTGTCCTGATCCAGCTCCAGAGTGGAAACCAGTTGGTCAACCTGGGGGCGGAAGTTGACCAGCAGGGCTGCCGCGTCCTCGGTGAGATAGCCAGCTTCACGGCGGCTGCGGATTTTTCCACCAGGGCGTGATGCCGCTTCCCATACTTCCACGGCCACGCCTTTTTGCGCCAGCCACCAAGCGGTGGCAAGGCCAGAGATTCCACCGCCGACAATGAGTACCTGTGTTTTCATCTGTTACTTCTTTTTCAGTTCGGCCTTCATTTTATCCAGTAATCCCCGGTCGAGAAGCCCCAGCCCTCCATTTTCCGGGTCCTGTCTGGATTCCACATAGTGCTGAATCTCGGAGAAACGTTTTTGCGCCTGTTCATTCTCCTTCAGTCTCGGTACTTTTTGCTTTGCTATATCGAAGGCGTTGAAGTTCAACTCTTGCATGCCAAACCCCTTCATGCGCCGTACCGCCTTCATCATGGCGCGGTTGCGGAAGCGGGTTAGATCCTCTGGGGTGATCAGTTCCAGGCCCTCGCGGCGGGCGCTGAATTCCGCGGCTTTCTTGATGCCGGCGCGGATGAAATCCGGTGCGGATTCTACCCGTTTCAGGGCTTCGGTACTCCAGTTGACGCCGGCAAGATCCGTATGGAAAACCTTTTCCACATCTTCCTCGGTGACGACGATGGCGCGGCGGCGTTTGGCTTCGCGTTCGGCGGCGGCCTGCATGCTGGGTTTTACGAACATGGCGGCCTGGGGGGAGCGTTTTTGCAGCAGCTTGTCCAGAAGCGCGTCCGCACTGTCTTCCCAGGGCAGCTTGCACTCATTGCTGTTTCCTTCCTCCAGGCGTTGCAACAGCTTGATATTGACTTCCAACCGGCCTTCGTTGCGTGCCACATCCTCGGCGACGGTAGTGATGCCTTCGCGCAGGAAGCCTGGTAATTCATTCAGCCAGGTTTTGGCCTCCGCAGTCCAGGCCAGGGTTCTGGCGCTGGTTTCTCCGGTGTCAGCATCAGGGCGCTGCATGGGAAAATTGTCGCCAAAGCGGTTGGCAGCCAGTGTACTCAGATGTTCGACCGTGACCGTGGACTCGCCCAGCTCCTGTACATGAGATTCGGCGCGCTTGCGCACCATCTTGCGCAGGAAACCCGGTATTCTTTGCAGGCGCTGGCTGGCTTGTTCCGACCATTCTATGTTGCCTGCTTCTTGCTCGGCCAGGGGCTGGATGATGGGCTTGCCGCTGGGGCGGTATCCACACCAGGGGTCGGCGTCCATGATGTCTCCCCCCAAGGCCAGGGGGCGCGCCCGGCAACCGCCGCAGAGCTTCTGGTATTCGCATTTCCCGCATTTGCCCTTCAGTTCGGGGTTGCGCAAGCGGCCGAAGCTTGGGGACTGATCCCATATCTCCCAGAATCCCCGGTGGCGGATGCTGCCTTCTTCATCAGGAATGTACGGGCAGGCGGTAACGGCGCCCTCCGGGGTGATGCGGCAATAATGAGTGCCTGCCAGGCAGCCGCCGCCTTCATAGCCCTGGGCGCGGGTGAGAGTGGATTCAGGGTCGTGTTCGTAGGCCACGCGCTTGTAGTGGGGTGCGCAGCGGGCGCGGATAATCAGATCCCGGGTATTTTCCTGAGCCTCTACCAGCTGCTTGAGTACCTGTTCGTAGCGCGCCGGGCTGATGTCAGACATGGACTCGCCGCGGCCGGTACAGACCAGAAAGAAAATGTTCAGTACATGGGCGTCGCTGGCTGCGGCGAAGTCGATCATGGATTGTACTTCATGGGCATTGTGTTCGGTGACGGAAAAATGTACCTGGAATGGAAGTCCATGTTTGCGGCAATAATCCATGCCTGCCAGGGTCTTTTCCCAGCTGCCGGGGCAGCCACGGAAGCTGTCGTGGCTTTCAGGATCCAGGGAATCCAGGCTGATACCCATGCCCAGGGCGCCAGCGGCTTTCAGGGAGTGAACCCGTGTCTCATTGAGCAATACGCCGTTGGTGCCTACCACGATGGAGAGTCCAAGTTGATTGCCGTGGGCGACCAGGGTTTCCAGATCCCGCCGCAGCAGGGGTTCGCCGCCGGTAAGCACTACCATGGTTTCATTGCTGCGGGAGGCGATTTCGTCCAGCAGCTTCTTGACTTCTTCGGTGCCAAGTTCCTCGCTGCCACCAGCACTCCGGGTTTCGGCATCCATATAGCAATGAGAACAAGCCAGGTTGCAGCGGCGGGTCAGGTTGATGGCGATGAGAAAGAGCTCGTTATCCATTGCGGGGGTCGTCAGAGTCGAGGTGAAAAATGCCGCGTTCCATCCAGATGGTCTTGACCGCATCTACCGCGGTTTCATCTACCTGCTGCGTGCCTTCCCGTTGGCACCAGCCTTCAATTTCCTTGGCCAGCATGCCGCGCACCATATCCGGAGCTCTGGCGATACGCTCCCTGGCGGCGGTATCCCAGGGCATGGTTTCCCGGTGTTGTCCGGAACCGGACTGGAAGGTTTGCAATACCTGCTGTACGAATGCAGGGTCGATGCTGTCCCTGTTGTTCCGGGCGGCGATGCTCTGAGCCGCCTTGCGGGTCATGTCGCGGCAGAAGCCTGGTGGCACATTGTTCAGCAGGGCTTCTGCTTCCTTGTCCCATTGCATTTCCGTGGTGGCCATGGGGTGCTGGCCAGGTGTGCCGGTTTTCATTGCGGCGGAGAAGGGGCAGCCGCTTTCACCACTGTCCGGAACGGGTTGTTCCGCGGATGTAGCGGAGGTCATTTGTGTTTCCATCGCCTTGCGCGCCTCGGCCAGCCCCGCTTCTGCGGTGTCCAGAGCGATCTCTGTAAGTCCGCAGCTTCGCGCATGGTCTTGAATGCGTTGTCTGGCGTTGTCACGCATGAAGCCTTCGGGTACGCGCATCAGCCGGGCGAGAGCCGCTGCCTGCCATTGCAGGGAAGTTTCCTTCCCGTCTTCCTGGAGATTCACGTTGTTGTCCCCGTTGCCGGGAAGGCTGGCGGCTTCCACTCCGGGTTGAAAGCGGGCGGTGGGAATATTTTGGTCGAGAAAGGCCTGGATATGCGCCGCTTCCACGACCTGGCTGCCCGTGGTACGGGCTTTCTTTTCCGCCCGCATGCTCAGGTTGCCGCGCAGGCTGAGATCCTTGATCGTAAGCAGCAGGGCAGTGGCAGCTTCGCTCCAGCGCATGACCTTGTGCGCTTCGGGTTTGCGCTTGAGATCGCCGCGATCATAGGCAGAGACAATCTCTCCCATGGCTTGTTCTGCATGCCCGGGCATGAGTTGGGCTGTGGCTTCATCGACGATACTTTCGGTGATGACTGTATGACCTTTCTCCTGGGCGTAGCGCAGGATGGCCATGCGCGCCATGCTGCGTACGAAGGAAGGCACCCGTTCCATGCGGGTCTCCGCCTCGTGGGTCCAGGATGTGCTCACGGATGCCAGCCTGTCTACCTGTGGCTGGTGCTCGCGCTGGCTGAGCAGTACAGCGCAGGGAGTATCGTTAAGCAGATACTCGGTGTTTCCGCCGATGTCCAGCTCCGGGTCGGCGTGGATGCCGGTGGTTCCCAGTATCAGCAAGGAAGGTTTGATTTCGTGCAGGTAGCGGTTGATGACTTCGTGAGGCTTGCCGTCCAGCAGAACAGTCTCTACTTCCATGCCGTGATCTGCGGCGATGGATTGCACCACGGACAAATGCCCCTGGTAGATCTTCGCCAGGCCGGAGTCGATGATTTCCTCGTGGAGCTTTTCCTGCTCCTGAAATTTGAATACCTTTCCAGCCTCTTCCGACAATACCCCGGCGATGCGGTTGAAGGCGACATAGTGATAGTAGGGGTCGAAAGCAGATACTACTTTCACTTCCGCATCCCAGGTTTTGGCCAGGCGCAGCGCGGTGAGCAGGCCGCCGTAGGATTTTGCAGAGCCATCTACACCCACCACGATGGGTCCGTCACTGAGTGGGCGGGTGGGTTCCTTGATGATCAGGGTGTCGATGTTGCTGCGTCGCGATACCCGCTGACAGACTGTGCCCAGGCGGCTGCTCTTGACCGCGCCAAGGCCGAGGGCACCCATCACCAGCAGGTCATAGTTGCCGCTGTTGGCTTCATTTACCAGCTCACGGTAGTTCTTGCCTTCCAGGGAGCAGCGCTGCACCGGCAGTATGTCTGCGGCGGCAGTTTCCACCTGATCCAGGTAGGAGTCGGTAATGATTGACAGTCCTCTGGTGATGAGGTCGTCATGCACATCACGCTGGCGCTCCAGCTCCTGTTCTTCGCGGAACTGTTCCGGAAGCCCGCCCTCCATTTGCCGAAAACGCGCATCGTGGAGTTTTGCGGCGTATACATGGGCTGCCGTCAGCCGAGCCTGATAGTGCTCCGCCAGGGCGATGGCCTCCAGGGTTCCCCGATTGGCATGATCCGAGGAATCCACGGCCAGCAGGATGGAGGAATAGCCGGGCAGTTCAGATGCCGCTTCGGGTTTGTCTTGTGCTTGTGCATTCATAAACGGATGTGCCTAAAAAATCAGCCGTGATTTGTGGATGCGGCACTCACGGCTGGTTCAGATGGGGGTGAGAGAAGGTACTCAGGCAATTCCCCCGGCATCAACATGGAGCCAAACCCAGGTTTGATGCCGGGGGAATGTCAATGCAACAACCAGTAGCCGACGATGTAGCCGATAACCACCAGGTTGATAACGCCGCCGACAATCGCCATGATATCCATGAGGCTGGGCCGCCATTTTTGTTTTGCAGCCATTGTTGCTGACTTCATGTCGGCTTATTTGAAAGTGAAGTCGACAGTCGCTGTGCCGCCGGCATCCACGGTTACTTTTGTTTTCTGGTTCTTCAACATGCCGTGCCAGGCCTTGATGGTGTACTTTCCTGGCGGGACGTCCTTGATGGTGAAGCTGCCATCATCGGCAACCATTGCGAAGTATGGGTTTTTGGCAATGAAGACGAATCCATGCATGAAGTCGTGAGCATCGCATTCCACTTTCATGGCGGGTCCTCTCTTGACCTTGATGGTGGATTTCACTATGCCCGGTTTGGGTTGGCTGACATTGGTCAGGGTCTTTTTCGGGCCCTTGGCGTCGCCGCGGATCAGTTCGTAGGTGTGAATGTTGTGCAGAATGGGATCGTCATTTACGGCAGACAGGGTTGCCTTGTTTTTCATCACCTGCAGGAAGGGCTTGAATTCACAGCCCTTTTGGTCGATGGTGGCATCACCCACGTCGGCAGGGAAGGGTTTGCCTTCCTTGACCTTGTCCAGATACACCACGGTATCCAGCAGATGGCCGTTTTCCACCCGTACGAAGTCGATCTCGCGTACTCCGGTGCCGCATACATCGTTGTCCTTGGAGATGGTGTAGGTCTTCGGTGCTTGATCCTTGCCCGCAAACTTGATGCTGCCGGTGATGGTTCCGCCATTGGAGACGCTGGTCTCCTTGTAAGCTGCATGGCTAGCCAGGGGCAAGGCGCAAAGGCCGGCAATGCTGAGGGTGATGAGTGCTTTGTTCATGGTGCTGTCTCCTGAGTATGGTTTCAGGCTGCCTGTTCAGGGTTGTCCTGTGCAGTCAGCAGTTCTTCTATCATTTCAATATATACACTGCGCTTGACGCTGTCGTCGGCCTGTTTGAGGTTTGTCAACAATATGCTGTTGGCAAGCTCGGTGTCGAACTGGCGCAGTGCGCGGCCAATCAGCCTTGCTTCTTCTCCGGTGCCTATGGTGACTCCATCGATTATTTTTTCGACCACCTTGCGGGTAAATGATTCCTCCTGCAATGGCTCCAGTATTCTTGCCAGCCCTTTGGCTGCGGCGACGCGCACGCCCATTTCATGGTCTTCCAGGCATTCCATAAGCCTGCGGGCAATGCTCAGGGTCGGGATGTCGCGTACCACCATGTGATCAGCCTTGACCGGATCCTGGCTGTTGAGGGACAGGTAGGCCAGGGCATCAATGACCTGGATGCGCAGGGTGAATTCCGGTGCCTTGAGCACTTCCACCAATGGGGCCAGGGCTGCGCGATTGCCGATGTAGCTCAATGCTCTGGCGCTGGCGATTTTCTGATCCAGGTCACCAATGGCCAGTTGCGTGATCAGGGTGCCGACGGCATCGGACAGGCCGTCAAGCTGTGGATTGCGTTTAGCCATGATGCCGATGGATTCTGCTGCTTCCCGGCGCACCGGGGCATCGTCATCATTCAGCGCCTGGATCAGGGTTTTCAATACTTCCGTCTCATCAATATCTGCAAGTACATGCGCAGCCAGGCGGCGTATATCCAGTTGTGCATCGATTTTGCGGTTGGAGCGCATACGCCGCATGAGTTCCTTGTTGTCTTCGACGATTTCCATGTATTCCATGGTTGCTTCATCCTGGATTTCCTGTTCCGGATGTGGCGTGGCGAGCATGGTTTCCACATTTGCCATGCTAATGGCATCCAGGGTGGACATGGCGGGCGTGACTTCGCCTTCGGTGACGATTTGTGCGGGTATTTCCGGCAGGTCTAGATCAGGCTTTGAGATTTCCACCGCGGCATCGGATTCTTCGGGTGGTTTTTCATCACTATCCTGTGGCTCTTCCCCATTGTTGATGTTGGTATCCAGGGACACTTCCACGGGAGTAGCGGGTGCTGGTTGCGGAACAGTGATTTCTCCGTTCAATGCGCCCATGACCAGATCCAGGGGACGGGGCAGTGGCTCCTCTGCGTCGTGCGGTTGCGTGATCAGGCCGGATTTTTCCAGCTCCATCAAGGCTTCCAGGGCTGCCAGACGTACTGCCTGCTGCGCATCTGTAATGGCCTTTTCCAGTGCATTGAGTACCTGTGCATTGATTTCCCCCAGGCTGCCGATGGCGGTGGCGGCCTCCTTGCGCACCATGGGATGGGAGTTGTTGTTGTCTACAATCTCCAGTAGCTGTGTGATGGCGGATGTGTTCCTGTTGGCTCCGAGAAGGGCGCAGGCAGCGGCAGCCGCTTCAGCAGAAGCATCGGAGATGTGATTGAGTACCGCCTGGTAGTTCTCTTCCGACAGGGGGTTGTCTGAAACCACGGGCAGCAGCATGGAATACAGAATGGCGCGTACTTCGGGGTCGGGATCGGTCAGCATCTCCTGGAATGCTTCCTCGATGTCCGGGGCATTGTCACTGTTCTGCGCCAGCTGGGTTACAGCCTTGAGAGCGGCCTGGCGGACTTCATTGTCAGGGTCGCGCAATAGCAGGGTCAGGGCGCTGAGGTAGGAGATGGCGTTTTGTGCGGAAAGGGACAGGGCTGCCTCTGCGCGTACGTCGGCGGCAGGGTCTGTGAGTGCGCGCCCCAGCGCCTTGGTTGCAACGCTGGAAGATGAACGCGCCAGCGCATGGGCTGCCCTGCGCCGGTGAATGGAGGCGCTTTCCTGGCTCTGCAGCCGTTCGATGACCCGGGCTTCGCCAGTGCTGGATATGCGGATCAGGTTATTGAGAATATCGGGTTCCATGTCCTGTTGGGTTTCATCATCGATAAGGGCGGCCAGGTGATCGATGGCTTTTTCCGCCTGTAGTTTTCCCAATGCATGAACGGCTGCCTTCTGTACATCCCACCAGGTGTCCCAGTCATCGTTCCATTCCATGTCCTCCGGGCGCTCCAGGCAGATCTTCAGCAGCGGATCGATAGCGTCGGTGTTTCCGATCTTGCCAAGCGCAATGGCCACCATGGTGCATACCTCGCCACTGGGATCCTTCTCCAGGGACTCGATCAATGCGGGCATTGCTTCCGGGGAGCCAATATTTCCCAATGCTTCTGCGGCGTCAATGGCAACGTCCAGATCCTCATCCCTGAGGCGTTCGATCAGGGTTTCAATGGATGCACTGTCTCTCAGCAGGCCCAGGGTGCGGGCTGCATAGCAGCGATCTGCTTCGTCGCCGGTTTGGACAAGCTGGCACAAGGTATCCACGGTTTCTCTATATGTTGTCATGGCTCTGTTTTGATTCCTGTGACGGGTTTGATCTGATACATTATGCAGTTTTCGTGCCATCAGAGATGTTGGAAATTTGCTTGTCCATTGGGAGGTTGGGTGATGCGCCACAACAGGCATTGAACGCATTGTTCAATATTGGCTGGTGGCGGATGTTGGATGCATCGAAATGTGCAACTCTGGATGCTGGCTTTGCTCTCGTCTGGATTGGTGCTGTGTGACCGGCTTGGCGGATGAAATTTGAAGGATTTCGTGCAGCTTTACCACCGGGGTGAATGCTTCGTTCAAGAATGCCGAGAAAACACCGGCTCTGTAAGCGCCTTTTGGTGCTGGTTTCCGTTCTGGGGCAGTGATTTTCAATGGGTTATTGTTTGTATCCTGCTATTGGCTTGGTTTTTGCAAGCGACAGCTGGGAGGCAAGCCGCAGTCTTTCTACATTTATCCATTAACGGAGATTCAGTATGGCCGAGTTACCGGAAGAAGAAAAATCCCCGTCATCAAGGCCGCAGGACAATTGGGGGAAAAAGCTTTTCTTTGGCACCTTGATCGTGCTGCTGGCTTTTTTCTACTGGCTGCTGATCTATTCCGGCGGCGTTATAGTTGACCACGGCTAGGGCGGAGACGAAATGGAGCAACAGAACAACATGGGAATTGCCGGACGGTTGGCGGCAGTAGTGATTGCCATCGTCATCATGCTGGCGTTTTATTACGGCCTGAATCATCTTGTCATGGGTATGCAGGGATTGCCCTTGAATCTGGATTTGACACCGGCGGGCTAAAACGATGAAGCAAACAGAATTCATACGCAGGCTCGATGTCAGCCGTTTGACAGCGATGCTGTTTCCCCTTTTGGTATTGTTGGTGTTCGGCTTGGTGGATGCAGCCCAGGCCGATGTGGGTATGGGCAACGCTCAGGAGCGCATCACGCCAATTGGTGAAGTGCGCCTGCAGGGTCAGCCTCCAGTTGAGATTGCTGCCAAGCCTGCTGCGATCCAG
Source organism: Gammaproteobacteria bacterium (assembly GCA_024277555.1). Taxonomy (GTDB): domain Bacteria; phylum Pseudomonadota; class Gammaproteobacteria; order Chromatiales; family Chromatiaceae; genus Thiolapillus. Next base: position 12,114 of record JAJRUY010000060.1, read on the forward strand.
GAGCAGGAGGTGGAGCTGAGAGCGGCTCCCAGACCCAGCCGTGCAGACTATCCCGATATTGGCGTCAGCAGCAGGGCTATCGTGTGGGTGTTGGGCCAGATGCATTTGTTCTTCGGCGCCCTGGTGTTGGCGGTGCCCCTGTTTGTGCTGTTGATTGAACTGGTTGGCGTGTATACCCGCGATGATCGCTATGACGACATGGCTCATGAGTTCATGAAGATCAGCCTCATAGGCTTCTCTATTACAGCCATTTTTGGCGGATCCCTGGCGCTGGCATTGTTTTTGCTGTACCCGGATCTAATGGCTTACCTGATGCATGTATTCGGCTCCCAGTGGCTGGTATATGCGGGTCTGTTCTTTTTTGAGAGCTTCTTTTTGTATGTGTATTACTATGGCTGGAATGCGCTCCGCTATGGAAACCTGAAATGGGTGCATCTTACCTTGGGTCTGCTGCTGAATGCATCGGGCCTGACGATTATGGTAATGGCCAATTCCTGGGCGACGTTCATGATGGCGCCGTCGGGGGTAAACGAAGTGGGTGCGGTCGTCGGCAATATCTGGGAGGTGATGAAAGGGCCGCTGTGGAATCCCATCAACCTGCATCGTTTCATCGCCAATATTGCCTTTGGCGGCGCCGTGGTTGGCGCGTATGCGGCATTCAAGTTCCTCAGTGCCAAGGATCCGGTCAAACGTGCGCATTATGACTGGATGGGGTACACCTCCAACTTCATCGCAATATTGGCCTTCCTTCCATTGCCTTTCGCCGGTTACTGGCTGATGGCGGAGATCTATGCTTATTCACAGCAAATGGGCATTACCGCCATGGGTGGTATTCTCGCCTGGCTGTTTATCGTCCAAGCGGTGCTCATCGGCACGATTCTGCTGGCGGGCAATTTCTATCTGTGGTCGGGAATGTCGCGCACCGATGGCTCGGAACGCTACAAAGGGCTGATCAAGGTCATTGCCCTGGTGCTGGTAGTCTGCTTCCTGATCTGGGTGACGCCGCATACGCTGATACTTTCTGCCTCTGAAATATCCCTGCTGGGGGGAAGCCATCACCATATTCTCGGCCCTCTGGGCATCATGCCGGCGAAGAATATTGCGGTGAATCTGATGTTGATCGCAACTTTCCTGTCTTTCCAGCTCTATCGCCGTTCCGACAAGGTGGCTACGGTGAGCTGGGCGCCGATGGGGAATGCGCTGATGATAGCTGTGTATATAGGCGCTGTGGTGAATATCATTTTCCTTGGCGTTTACTATGGCTATTTTACCAATACCGTATACAAGGTAGGCTCTTCTGTCGCCCAGGTGGTGACCACCCTGTTGGTTATCGTATTCGGGCTGGTAATCGATGCGCTGATGTTCAAGAAGGCCAAGGTGCTGCCGTCTCACTGGGGTCGTATTCCTGATCGCGCGCAGTACGCATTGTTTGCATTGCCCATCGCCTTTACCTGGCTGATGGCCTTGATGGGTTATGTGCGCTCTTCAGTAAAGACCCACTGGCATGTGTATACCGTGATGAAGGACAACTCACCAGATAACTTCATTCCTGCTATTGGTTACGCAGGAAACATGATTACTCTGGTGACTGTATTGTTCCTGCTATGTGTACTGTTCATGTTCTGGGTGGCAAACCTGAGTGGAAGCAAACAGCGAAAACCCGAGACTGCGCTGGCAGGAGGGGAGGCATGAGCGTACTTGCAAAAACACTGGGCTTCAGCCTGGGGCTAACCTTGCTCTTTACCTTGGTGACCTACCTGCTTCCCCAGATAAAGGGAGAAGCTCCGGTAGATAAGAAGGTGGATCTTGGCTCCCTGACCATGGAGAGTTTCATTGTCCTGGGGGATGAAATCTTCCATAACAAGGGCACCTGCACCCTGTGCCACCAACCTGCGCCCCTGGGACGGGCTCCGGATATCGCCGGGGAAGACATGGTGGCGCTGGCCAACAAGCACCTGGCGGATGAGCGCTACCAGGGTGATGCAAAAAATGCCGAAGAATATATCCGGGAATCCCTGATCCATCCCGGCAAATATGTTGTCGCAGGCTGGGGGAAAAAAGGCAGCAATGATACGGAATCCCCGATGCCTGGAGTGGACAAGCCTCCCATACAGCTTACCCCGGTAGAGATCGACGCCGTGATCGCCTGGTTACAGGCCAAGGACGGCGGTGAGGTTACCGTGCCCTTGCCTGCGGTGGAAGCGGCTGCGGAGGCGGCTTCGACAGCAACCACTGGCGACAGCGGCAAGGCGCCTGCCCCGGCGGCAACTGCTGAAGAGGCGCTGGCTAAATATGCCTGTGCTTCCTGCCATGCCATGGATAGCAATGATGCCCTGGTAGGGCCGGGTCTGGTGGATATCGGCTCCCGCCTGAGCAAGGAACAACTGCGGCAAAGTATTGTTGACCCGAATGCGGTGGTGGCTGAAGGTTTTCCGCCCGCCATGCCGCTTGATTTTGCATCCAGGATGACAGTGAGCGAGCTGGAGATGATCGTGAACTATCTGGCGGAGAAAAAATAATGAAAGGTTTCCGGATTACCGCATTCTGGCAAGCGTTGATTGCTGCCGTATTGGCTTGGGTGATTTTTGATAATGCCTTTCCTCCGGTGCTGCCGAAAACTCTGATGATCCAGTACATGATCATCACCATTATCGGCATCCTGTTGTATTTTTCCTTTGATGAAAAAAAATGGACCGAATTCAAGGCGCCCATACTGTCCACCCTGCGCAATGATGACCGGGCGTTGCTGCGCTGGTTCTTTCTCCTGGCCATTCCCTTGCTGGTGGCCTATGTGACTTATGGTGCGGTCAAGCCGTCCCTTGAGGCGCCGGTGGAGTTGCGCCAGGTGCATCCTGCGCCCCCCGCTGCGGTCAAGGTGTACAACAAGACCTTTGATCTGGCGACGCTGGAAAATCCGGTACGCAACGAGATTCTGGATACCCTGGTGAAGGACAAGGAAGCGGGCTGGATCAAGTATGAGGAATCCGTGGCTGCGGGCAGGGATGTTTACTACAAGAACTGTTTCTATTGTCATGGTGATCTGCTGTATGGCAAAGGTCACTATGCCCATGGCTTCAATCCCCAGCCGATCAATTTCCAGGATCCCGGCATTATTCCGCAGCTGCAGGAGGCTTTCCTGTTCTGGCGCATTGTCACTGGTGGGCCGGGGTTGCCAGTGGAAGGCACCCCCTGGAATTCTGCCATGCCCGTATGGCATGAAATGCTGGAAGAGAATGACGTCTGGAACGTGATTAATTTTATCTTTGATTACAACGGGCAAGTGCCGCGCATCTGGGATCCAGAAATGTCCAAGGCCGTGACCGGCATGAAAAATGAAGTGCTGGCTCGCCGCAAGAACATCATGGGCAAGGAGCTGTACAAATTCCGTTGTGAGGTCTGCCATGGTGAAAATGGTGCCGGTGATGGCGTGGCGGCAGAATTCATGTATCCGAAACCCCGGGATTTCAGTCTGGGTCTGTTTAAGTACAAGAGCTCTCCTGGTACCCAGTTGCCGCGTGATGAGGATTTGTTTGCTGCTATAAAAACCGGTCTGCCCGGCACCGCCATGCCTGGCTGGGGCCTCAAGGGACGTGCCTTGCTTACCGATGAGCAGATTCGCAGTCTGATCCCGGTGATCAAGGGCTTTGATATCACCATGGCCTGGCCGCCGGAAGATGCAGATGAGGAAGCCTTCGATGACGATGGTTTCTACACCAAAACTGATTTTCAGGTAATTACCGAGGTTGAGCCGATAACCGGCCAGATCGCCTATTCCGAAGAATCGGTGGAAAAAGGCAAGGTGGCATTCCGTAAATCCTGTTCCGAATGTCATGGCGATGATGGCCGCGGCAACATCAAGTCCGGAAAGAAACTGGAAGACGACTGGGGCAATCGCATCTGGCCCCGGGATCTGACCAAACCCTGGACCTGGCGCGCCACCCAATCACTGACTGCCACTGACAAGGAGCGGGATGAGACCATCAAGGCGATCTATTCCCGCATGTCCATAGGCATTCCGGGTACGCCCATGCCCGCGCATCGCGCCTTGGAAGAAGGCAACGAAGATCCGGTGAGCCTGGAAAACCGCTGGCATATCGCCAACTTTGTGTACAGCCTGCGCGAAACTACGGTGCAACCCGAAGATGGCCCGGTGGTCAGCAGCAAGAAGCTGGAAGCCGAGCTGCCGGCATCTGTGGATGATGAGCGCTGGCTGGAGGCGCCGGCGGTAACCCTGCACCTGGTTCCCAATGTGATCAAAGAAGATCGTTTGTTCACGCCGCTGAACGATGCGGTTACCGTGCGGGTTTTGTACAACGAGGAAGAAATTGCCTTCCTGCTGGAGGTGGCTGACCGCACCATGAGCGTGCCGGGAGACAAATACTTCAGCGAATTGCAGGACGATAACCTGGAAATGCACCCGGATGCCTTCGCCATACAGTTCCCCCATGAAGATGCGTACATGTCCGCGCCCATGGTGAAAAAACCGCTGTATCGCCATGGCGATGCCAGGAACAAGACCACCATCTGGTACTGGAATGCAGGCAGTGTGGAGCCTAAGCGCGAACCCGCAGTCATGTTGCTGGATGGCTCCGGCCCCGACAACAAACTCAAGCCCCGGGAGCAGGACACCAGTCTTAGTGCTGCCGGTGAGTGGCAGGAAGGCCGCTGGCGGGTGCTGATGAAGCGTCCCAGATATTCGGCTAATGGTGACGTATTGTTCGATGAGGGGCAGTTTATTCCTGTATCCTTCGCCAACTGGGACGGCAGCAACGGGGAAGCCGGTGCCAAACATACCCTGACCACCTGGTACTGGCTGATACTGCCGCCGGAAACAAATGCGCTGAAGACCTACGGTGTACCGGCAGGCATTGGTTTTCTGGTGTTTCTTGCCGGATTGCTGCTGGTGCGATCACAGCGCAAACAGCGGGTTTCCTGAATACTGATACGCAGGCTTGCATCGGGAGAGATATGAATTACAAAATTGCATGGCTGGTTTTCTGGCTGCTGTGGATGCCTTTGTTGCTGGCTGACGGCCAGCCTGAAGGGAATACTGAACTGCCGGGAATCACCGAGGCGCCCCCTGGGGGCGACTTTACCCTGCACAGCAGCAAAGGCCCCTTTGTGCTGAAGGACTATCGGGGCAAGGCGGTATTGCTGTACTTTGGCTACACCCAATGTCCGGATGTGTGCCCGACTTCTCTGTCCTATCTGACCCAGGCGTTCCATGAACTCAATGATGAAGAGCTGAAAAAGGTGGTTGGCGTTTTTGTCAGTGTCGATCCCAAACGAGACAGCTTTGAGTTGCTGGATGAATATGTAGCGTACTTTCATCCCAATTTTATCGGCGTAACCGGCAGTGAAAAGGAGCTTGCCGAAGCAGCTGCGCTGTATGGGGCCCAGTATTACGAGGTGGAACTGGAAGGCTCGGCCTTTGGTTATGCGGTCAATCATTCTGCCGCCACCTACCTGATTGCGCCTAACGGGGAATTGCGTTTTATTTTCCCGCACGATACCTCGTCAGAGGTGATCAGCGAGGCCATTCGTTATGTGCTGGATGGAAACTAAGCGGATACCTGTAAAGCCCCAATAGCCGGTGTATTTGCCGCCTGCTAGCCTGCTTGTTTCACCGGAATCCAGATTTTTCCCGAAGAGATTTTCGTTCAGATTGTTCGAGCGGACAAAAGTCGATGTTATTCATCTCTCGACAACTGCTCCTGCGTTGTTCTCGACAACTGCTCCTGCGTTGTTCTACCTTCGCCCATCCATGGACTCGTACCTCCTCCATCCCGTATGCATCCGGATAATTGCTTTCCCTGAATAAATCAGTGCCCTGCCTTACGAAGATAGAACAATTTATTCAATACAAATTCTGTGGGTTTTTGATCTGGGTCAACAAGGTTTACCTAAAGCATGGTTTTGACAGGCTTTGATGGAACTTTTCAGAATTGGTCTGTTTTGTGCATGGTAGTGGGCAGGCTGTTGGCTGTGTGGGTGATTTTGGTTGTTGAACCAAGCCCCTCAATGCCGGCAAATTAATAATAGACCTGGAGGAAATCCAATGGTTGTAAGAGTCTCAACGGGGCGCGCCTTGCTGGCCGCCACACTGGGGGTCGGATTGGCAGTGACGGCGCAAGCTGCAAGCTATCCGGATATCGGACCCTTACCACAGTTAAAAATCGACAAGGCGAAAGCCGAGCTGGGCAAGCGCCTGTTCTTTGATGTGCGCTTGTCGGGTGATGCCGCCATCTCCTGTGCTGATTGCCATGTGCCAGAAAAGGCCTATGCCAGCAAGGAGGCGCTGTCTCCCGGTTATCCTGGAAACGGGCATTTCCGTAATGCCTCTTCCCTGGTGAATACGGCCCACAAAAATATCTGGAACTGGGATGGCCGAATCGGCACCAACCTGAATGACATGACCCGTGAGATGATCACGGAAGACTACATCATGAACATGGACATGCGTATCATGCAGGAGCGCCTCAAGCAGGATCCCCTGTACGTCAAGATGTTCAAGGATGCCGGTTACGGCGAGCCTTCCAACGGTTCCGTGCGCAAGGCGATTCCGGAATTTCTGAAAACCCTTACTTCCACGGGTTCCCCATTTGACACCGGCACCATGTCAGCTTCTGCGAAACGCGGCATGAAGTTGTTCAAGGGCAAGGCAGGTTGTATTCAGTGCCATAATGGTCCATTGCTTACTGACCTGAAACCGCATAACACGGGTGTTCCAGAGAATTTCGATGTGTTCCTGGATCCGATGAATCATCAGGCGTTTATGGCCTTCGCCATGTTCCAGGGCATACCCAACTACAGAAACATGAAGCGTGATCCGGGGTACTTCAATGTAACCCTGGAAAAGAAGGATATGGGCAAGTTTATTACCCCGTCCCTGCGTGAACTCAAGTACAGCGCTCCGTATATGCACAATGGCATGATCAAGACGCTGCCCGATGTGGTCGAGTTCTATAACAATGGTGGAGGGAAGGACAGCAACAAGAGCAAGAAACTCAAGCCTCTTGGCCTGAGCGCCAGTCAAAAGAAAGATCTGGTGGCGTTTCTCGAGTCTCTTTCCGGAAAGCCGCTGACCGGTTCCAAATATGTATGGGATCAGCCCTATCCGGGTGAGTATCCCGTAATCGAAAACTGGACGCAGGTCCGTAACTAATCGAGGAGAATGTCATGAGTATAAAGAAAATCGCTCCTAGCCTCGTTGCGGCCGCCGTTGCGACTGTGGTATTGACAGCCTGTCAGGCGCAGGAGACCAAAATGGGAAGTGCCGCAGCCGGAAAATCCATGGCTGCCAAAACCGCACAATCTGGCCCGCCGCCGCTGGCGCCTTTGGGTCCACCGCCGATTCCGCCGGACAACAAGCAGACGCCCGCCAAGATTGAACTGGGCAAGATCCTGTTCTTTGACCCCCGTCTTGGTGGTGATGCATCTACAGGTTGTTCCACCTGCCATGAGCCTGATCAGGGCTGGGCCTGGGCGGAAGATTTCTCCCGTGGTTATCCTGGTACGGTGCACTGGCGCAACAGCCAGACCATCATCAACAGCGCCTATTATAGTCGCCTGTTTTGGGCAGGTTCCGTACCATCCCTGGAAAAGCAGGCAAAATCTGCAGCCAAGGGCGGTGTGGCAGGCAACGGTGAAGATGACATCATGGAGTCACGCCTGGCGCTGATTCCCGGATACCGCAAGCGTTTCAAGGATGTGTTTGGCTCTGAGTGGCCACTGATTGGGGATGCCTGGAGAGCTATTTCCGCATTTGAGCGCACCCTGGTGCAGCGTGATACCCCGCTGGACAAATATTTGCTGGGCGACAAGAGCGCCCTGACTGAACAACAGGTGAAGGGCATGGCGTTGTTCAATGGCAAGGCTGGCTGCATCCAGTGCCATAACGGTGAAATGGCTACGGATCAGGACTATTACAATATAGGTGTCCCACCCAACAAGCGTTGGGAAGAAGATGGTCTGGCCCAGGTAACTTTCCGTTTCGAGCTCTATGCCAAGGGCATGACCGAGGAAGGATATCGAACCACCAAGGCTGATCCCGGGTTCTATTTCCGTGGCAAGAACAAGTGGGACAAGGGCAAGTTCCGTACCCCTTCGTTGCGCTATACCACATACACCGCACCCTACATGCATAACGGGGTCTTCTACACCATGGAAGAAGTGGTGGATTTCTACAACCGCGGCGGCTTTGATGAAGAGGGCCGTACCACCGGTTATCCCGAGAACAAGTCCAAACTGATCAAACCTCTTGGTTTGACGGATGAGGAAAAAGAGGATCTGCTGGCATTCCTGGAAGCTTTCTCCGGTGAAGAGATCATGATGGAGAAGCCGGCGATGCCGGAGTATGCACCTCTGTTCACCAAGGCTGAACTGGAAGCTGCACAGGAGGCAAAATAATGAGCGATGTAAACAAAAAAGACGAAACGGCGGCTGATCATGGCCGGTGCATGCTGAATCGCCGCCAGTTCCTGATGTATTCAGGCACGGCTGCGGTTGCTGCCAGCACCATATCTATCAGCCTGTTCCCTGGCGAAGCCCAGGCCAAGGCACGGGTTGTAACCTATCCGCGCAAGAAAGTGGCCCAATTAAGCCAGCTCAAAGACAACCAGCCCCTGGATTTCAACTATCCGGATGATGGCCCCAACTCCCAGTGCTTTGTTGTAAATATGGGGGGAGCCAAGGCTGGCGGTGGTGTCGGTTCCCGGCGTGATGTAGTGGCTTTCAGCTACCTTTGCACGCATCAGGGCGGCCCCATGAATGGCAAATATCAGGCTGTAGGCGAGCACCGTGTACTGGGGCAGTGCCCCTTGCATCTGTCCACCTATGACCTGACCCGCCACGGTATTATAGTGTCCGGACAGGCTTACCAGAGTATTCCTCAGGTGTTGCTGGAAGTCGATGGTGATGATGTATACGCCGTTGGTATTATGGGGCTGTTGTTTGGCCGTAACCAAAACCTGATGGATGCCTAGGGAGGATAAATAGATGTCTATACTAGATTATGTTCCAGAAGATAAAGCCCCGCTGCCTCCCAAGAATGCGGAAGTTCTGACAACCTGTTGTGACTATTGTGTTGTCGCCTGCGGTTACAAGATCTACCGCTGGCCGGCAAATGCAAAAGACGGTGGTCCCAAGGCTTCACAGAATGCCTTCGGAGTGGATTTCCCTACCGGCCCGATGCAGGCCTGGGTGGCGCCTACGCAGCACAATGTAGTAGCGCACAATGGCAAGCCGCACAATGTGGTCATCGTTCCTGACAAGGACTCCAAGGTGGTCAACATCGGTGGTGATTCCTCCATTCGCGGCGGCACCATTGCCGAGAAGTGCTATAACCCCAAGAAACCTACCAGAGATCGTCTCATGTCACCCATGATTCGCATCAACGGTGCCTTGCAGCCGGTTTCCTGGGATACCGCGCTGGATGTCGCGGCCGAGCTGATCAAGCATACGGTCAAGACCCATGGGGCCAACGCCTACGGGATGAAGACGTTTTCCTATCAGTTCGTGGAAAACACCTACGCCCTTTCCAAGTTTTCCAAGGGCGCCATCAACACCGCGAACTTCACCTTCCATGACACGCCGGCTGATGTGACCTCGACGCCTGGATTCCGGGATGCGGGTTTTGACAACTTCGGCCCGGCTTATAAAGACTGGGGTGATGCCGAGGTACTGATGATCTGCGGTACCGATCCGTATGAAACCAAGACCATGATCTTCAACCAGTTCATGAAGCCGGCCATCGATCAGGGTCAGAAAACCATCTGGCTGAACGTACGGGAAACTGCCGGTCTGGCCTATGCCAAGAGCAGGGGGAATGCCCTGTTCATCCAGGTTGATCCGGGTACGGATGTTCCGGTTCTGGGCGCCATTGCCCGGGTCATTCTTGAAAATGGCTGGGAAGACTCCGACTGGATCAAGAAGTGGGTCAACAACAAATGGGAGTCAAGCTCCGGTTTCGGTCAGGGCACTCGTAACACGCCCTGGCAGTGGCGTACCACTTGGGGCAAATTTCAGACCAATGGTGTTGACGATTACAAAAAGTGGAATCTGGCCCAGAAGGAGTATGACCCCAGGGAAGCTGCCAGGATCGCCAATATTCCTGTCGAGCAGATCTATCAGGCCGCAGAGTGGATGGCCAAGCCCAGGGCGGACGGCACCCGCCCCAAAACCTCTCTGGCTATCGAGAAGGGCTTCTACTGGTCCAACAATACCGGTAATACCAATGCCGTAAGTTCACTCGCTACCATTTGTGGTGCCGGTGGCCGTCCGGGACAGGTAGTTGGCCGTATGGGTGGACACCAGCGTGGTGGCACCGGCGGCGCTGGTCTTCCTCGCAACAAGTCTCCACAGAAGCGTCCTGGTCGCCGTCGCCAGGCCATGGATTGTGACCGCTATTTCTATTCCGGTCTCACCCGCTTTGCCCATGTGGTTGGCACCACCTGGATTCAGGCCATGTGCGGAGCCCAGGGCTTGAATGACAAGTTCGAGGAACTGGTTACCAACAACCCCAACCAGGTGCGCTCTTCCAACAAGCAGGCGATTATCGACACACTGAAGAAGCGCATGGACTCTGGCGGCACCGTGGTGCTCAACCAGGACATCTACCTGCGTGATCCCATTGGTTCCAGGTTTGCCGACATCGTGCTGCCTGCAGCTACCTGGGGTGAGGAGGACTTTGTACGGGCCAACGGCGAGCGCCGTATCCGCCTGTATTCCAAGTTCTATGATGCTCCGGGTGATGCCAAGCCGGACTGGTGGATTGTGGCACAGCTGGCCAAGCGCATGGGCTTCGATGGCTATGACTGGAAAAACTCCAACGAAGTCTGTGAAGAGTCTTCCCGCTTCAGCCGTGGCAATCGCAAGGCCTATCATATGATCAAGGTGGCAGCTCACAAAGAGGGCAAGACCTTGCATGAGAAGCTGCGCGAGATGGGCACCGAGGGTATTCAGGGGCCGACCTTCTACAACTACAAGACTGGTGAGTTACTGGGCACCGTGCGCCTGCACGATACCGAAATGACTCCGGAAAGGATGGAGATGGAAGGCCGCACCCAGGGTGCGAATATGGTCAACAAGAAGATGACCCATTTCAACTCCCAGACGGGCAAGGTTAACATCCAGAAACATCCCTGGAGCCTGTTCTCCGATTACTGGGAGTGGATGAGTCCCAAGGGTGATGAGCTCTGGCATACCAATGGACGCATCAATGAGATCTGGCAGTCCGGTTTCGATGATGTGGATCGTCGCGCCTACATCGCCCAGCGCTGGCCGGAGAACTGGACCGAGATCCATCCTGATGATGCTGCCGCCCGCGGTATCGAGTCCGGAGACAAGATCCTCTTGTACACCGACCGCGTGCCGGTGTTCCGCCAGACCATCAAGGGTGTACACGGGTCAGACTTCAACTTTGCAGAGTTGCTGAAGAATGGCTGGATCGAGCTGAACAAGGC
>JAJRUY010000061.1 GCA_024277555.1 Gammaproteobacteria bacterium
CAATCTGGGCGGAAAGATCCCGGGAAAAACTGGATAGCGTGACGGGTACAAAGTGTAACCCGGCTCAATTCGACGCAAGATAATGAATAATATAGATAAACACCTGTATTCCGAGCGTTCTGGTGAAATATGCGGGTTAGCCATTGGCGGAAAACTCCTGCACCAGTTCCAGGAGGCGAGCATTCTCTTCGGGCTTGCCAATGGTAAAACGCAAGCAATCCTCCAGCAGGGGATGGCTGCCATGGAGTTTCTTCACCAGCACGCCATTTTTCAGCAAGTAGTCGAACAGCATCCGGGCCTGGCCTGGGGAGGTGCGCACCAGCAGGAAGTTGGCTTGGGAGGGCCAGACGTGGATTTCGCCCCCCATGGCTTCCAGGGCGGCAAGCAGCCGTTCCCGCTCCCGGCGGATATCCGCCGTCTGCTCATCCAGAACCTCATGGTGTTCCAGAGCAAAACGGGCCGTCACCTGCGTGAGCACATTGATGTTGTAGGGCATGCGCAGCTTGTCGATCTGATTCAGCCACGCGGGCGGCCCTGCAAGCAATCCCAGCCGCAATCCGGCAAGTCCCAGCTTGGAAACCGTGCGCATCACCAGCAGATTGTCATACTGGCCAAGGCGGGGCATGAAGCTGGTGTCGGCAAAGGGTGCATAGGCCTCATCCACCACCACCAGTCCGGGGGCCATCTCCAGTACCTCAAGAATGTCTCTTTCGGCAAACTGGTTGCCGGTGGGGTTGTTGGGACAGGCCAGGAAAACCAGCGCGGGAGAGGTTTTTTCGACGGCCTTGCGCAGGGCGGGCATATTCAGAGAAAAATCATCGGCATTTAGAGGAACGGCGGTATAGTCCATGCCACACCAGATGGCGATCATGCGGTACATGACAAAGCCCGGCTCCACCGACAGGATGCCACGCCCCGGCCCGCCAATGGCCATGGCCAGCATCTGGATGATTTCATCCGAGCCGTTACCCAGCAACACCGCCATCTCATCGGGCACATCCATGGCCTGTCGCAGCTGTTCGGCCAATGCCCTTGCCTGTGGGTCGGGATAGCGGTTTACATCTATCTTGTGCAGTACAGACAGCCATTCCCGGCGCAAGTCCTCAGGCCAGGTATAGGGGTTTTCCATCGCATCGAGCTTGATCAGGCCGGATGCATCCGCTACCTGATAGGCACTCAGCTCCTGGATCTCCGGGCGAATCCAGCGTCTTGCCTGCTGTTCGACGGTCACGATTTAAGACGATACTCGGCAGAGCGGGCGTGGGCTGTCAGGCCTTCACCCCTGGCCAGTATGGAAGCGGTGCGACCCAGACTGTCCGCGCCGCCCCCGGAAACCATGATCAGGCTGGTGCGCTTCTGGAAATCATACACGCCCAAAGGCGAGCTGAAACGCGCCGTGCGCGACGTGGGCAGCACATGATTGGGGCCGGCACAATAGTCACCCAACGACTCCGATGTATAACGTCCCATGAAGATGGCTCCGGCATGTTTGATTTTGCTCGCATACTCCCGGGGATCTTCCAGGGATAGCTCCAGGTGTTCCGGGGCAATGTGGTTGGCGATAACCACCGCTTCATCCAGGTCGCCGACCTTGATCAAGGCGCCCCTGTCCCTGAGAGCGGTGGCAATGATGTCCCGGCGCTCCATGCCCGGCAACAGCTCATCAATGGCTGCTTCCACTTTGGCGATGAAAGCTGCATCCGGGCACAACAAGATTGACTGGGCATCCTCATCATGTTCCGCCTGGGAGAAAAGATCCATGGCCACCCAGGCCGGATTGGTTTTGCCGTCGCAGATGATGAGGATTTCCGATGGCCCAGCCACCATGTCAATGCCCACCTGGCCGAATACGGCGCGCTTGGCGGTGGCAACGTAGATATTGCCCGGCCCCACCACCTTGTCCACTGGCGGGATGGTTGCTGTGCCATAAGCCAGGGCAGCGACTGCCTGGGCTCCGCCCACGGCAAACACCCGATCCACACCGGACACATGGGCAGCGGCGAATACCAGTTCATTGAACTCGCCACCCGGGGTGGGAACCACCATGATCAGCTCTGATACTCCCGCCACCTTGGCGGGAATCGCATTCATGAGCACGGAAGACGGGTAGGCCGCCTTGCCGCCAGGCACATACAGCCCCACCCGATCCAGCGGCGTGACCTGCTGACCCAGCAGGGTTCCGTCGGCTTCCTCGTACTCCCAGCTTTCCATCTTTTGCCGTTGCGCATAGATGCGAATGCGTTCTGCCGCATGCTCCAGTGCCTGCTGCTGCGCTTCAGGCAGGGCATTCCATGCCTGTTCGAGTCGGCTTTTCGGAATTTCCAGATCCGCCGCCGTATTCGCCTGCCAGCCATCGAAACGGTTGGTAAATTCCAGTAAAGCCGCATCACCCTCCCCGCGTATGCGCGCAATGATATCGTTGACCGTGTCGTTGACAGCGGTATCGGATACATTGTCCCAGGCCAGCAGTTCATCGAGCTGCGCCTGAAAGCCCGCATCCTTTGCATCGAGTATGCGTATCTCAGCCATTGACTGCCTCCGCCAGATTTTCCACCAGCGCAATGATGGTTTCGTGCTTCATTTTCCAGCTGGCCTTGTTCACCACCAGCCGGGAACTGATATCCATGACATGCTCCAGGGGCACCAGGCCGTTGGCCTTGAGGGTATTACCGCTCTCCACCAGATCCACGATCAGGTCGGACAAGCCCACCAGGGGCGCCAGCTCCATGGAGCCATATAGCTTGATGATCTCCACCTGCTGTCCCTTGGCGGCAAAATGTTGCTTGGCGGCTTTCACATACTTGGTGGCAATGCGCAAGCGCTGGCCGCCCAGGCTGGCGTCGGAATGGCCGGCAACCATCAGCCGGCATTTGGCGATCTGCAGATCCAGGGGCTCGTACAGCCCTTCGCCGCCATGCTCCACCAGGGTATCCTTGCCGGTAACGCCCAGATCCGCGGCGCCCCATTGCACATAGGTAGGCACATCGGTGGCGCGAA
>JAJRUY010000062.1 GCA_024277555.1 Gammaproteobacteria bacterium
CCCACTTTTTCGCTTCGATCCCCCTAAATCCGACAGACTCCTAGCCCGGAAAATTCACCCGACCGCTAAAAAATAAAGGGCACCTCGAAAAATCGTCATTCCGGCGGAAGCCGGAATCCATCGCCGGGGTGACGAAAAACGAATTATTCGAGGCCCCCTAAAGATTAATAAATAAATACAATAATATACAATATATATCTTATAAATCACATTACATGCTGCAACATCGAATCAACCAATATTGCCGACCGGTTCACGTTTACATATTAAAGATAACTTTAAGTCTGCCGAACATTGTTAGTAGGCAAACTAAAAGAGATATCCGGTATGCAAAGGCAGCCCCCAAAACGACCTGATTCTGGTTCATACATTAAATACCACCCAGGCAAAATACCCGAAGCATTCATAGCGGCAAAAATCTATGCCCCCTTTGCCATTGGGCTGACTTTACTCATTACCAGCGCCTGCACCACCAAGATTCCTGCCAACCAGTGGACGAGCATTGCGCAGGAAAGCTATCCCGGCATGACAAATATTCATCAGGAAGTGAATGTAATCGAAGGAATATATCAGGGGCAGAAAATAGTCGGATATATTGATGCCAATGAAGAGTGGGTGGAATTGCACAGGCGCCCGCTCAAACCGGTAGATGCTGCAGAAGCCGGACAAATTGCCGACATCATGACCACAGGTGTCGCCTTGTCCCAGGGTTTTACCGAAGCCAACCCTCTGGGAATCGGAATTCTGCCGCTGAAATTTGCGCTCAACTACTACGCAGAACAACAAGGCCTGCGGCAATGTGGAAAGATCAAAACCTTTCTATCAGCCACCGGCTGGGGTGCCGCGGCGGCAAACATCGTCACTATCTCAGCCGGAACATTCACTGGCGGAAGTGCAGCAGCAGGTTTGCTTGTTGGAGCAATGGCCTGGAACCATTTTCCCGGCACCGAAGGATGCGAAGGCTGGCTAGGGCAGCCTGTGGAACTGATGACATTGTAGAATGTCCGCAATTCATGAGATTCAGCACACTCGGGCACCTATCTGATAAAAGTGTCAATATTTCCTTACTCCAATGATTTAACATAATATACATTATGCGCAATAGGCTATTCAGGCTTTCAAGGGGGAAATCCTTGTTAAATTGATGTCAGCTTGGAAAATCAGCGCCTCCAGCTCAACTTCACACAGTGACATTTCATGCATCGCCAACTATTCACTCCAGATTTATTTATTCGATACAGGTGCTTTGCCTAAAGGGCACCTCGAAAAATCGTCATTCCGGCGGAAGCCGGAATCCATAACTTGCTGATTTATATTGGCCCCGGCTTTCGCCTGGGTGACAAAAAACGAATTATTCGAGGCTCCCTAAATATTCTACTGCTGCTTCCAGATTTCTGGTTGCCATGGGAGTCAGGCCTTCCTGAAGTTCCCACTCGTAGCCTTTGATTGCCAGTAAATGCACTTCTGGCAGACATTGAAAGCATTGCTCACAGGTTGCCATGATCGCAGGGATGGAGATGGCGTGGGATGTGAAGCTGAAGTCCATCTTCGGCGCCACCTTTTCCAGGCGGAATGATTCAACATCAGGAGCTTTGGTGGCATCCACAAACAGCACTCTCTTTTTGCGGCTGATCAGGTCGGCATCTTCCAGGTGCAACTGGTAATGCCGCATGATTTTGCTTTCCACGCAAAAAGACGTGCTTTCAAGCCAATCGATAAAAGCCCATCCCAGCCCATCGTCCTGCCGGCCCACGTTGCCGATGCCATAGATCAGGCACGAGGAGTGATTGTAGTCGGCCAGGATGGCATCAGGGGTAATCACAAGGTTTTCAGCGTACGCATTCATCAACCAGGGTTCCATTGGCATCATATATGGAGATCACCAGCGGCATTTGTCCCATGGCGTGGGTGGCGCAGCTCAGACAAGGGTCGTAGGCGCGTATGCCGACTTCGATGGCATTCATCATGCCCTCGGTGATTTCAGCCCTGCCTCCCAGGTAATCCTCGGCCACGGAACGCACCGTGCGGTTCATCACCGTATTGTTCTGCGTGGTCGCAACTACCAGATTGGCGAAAGTGATTTCTCCATCTTGATTGGCACGGTAATGGTGAAGCAGGGTTCCGCGCGGGGCTTCGACTACGCCTACCCCCTCTCCTGTCCAGGCATTGTCCTCCAGCGTCAGAACGAGTTGTTCCCCTTGCAAGTCCGGGTCGAGCAGCAATTCCTTGATCAGCTCCGCAGAATGGAGGATCTCAATGGCGCGCGCCCAGTTGGTATGCAGGGTCATGTCGTTTGCCTTGCCATGGGTATAGTCGTGAAAACGCTCCAAAGCTGCCTTGGCAAGCGGCGTGGAATCCCCATAGGTTTTTGTCACGTTTACGCGCGCCAGCGGCCCCACCCTGACCGAGCCCGCTTCTCTTCCCAGGCTTTTCAGGAAAGGAAATTTCATATAGCTCCATTCTTCCGTGGCCTCGGAGAAGTGATCTATGTAATCGTGATAATTTAGCTCGGCAACAATCTCCTTGTTCTTGTCCAGGATGCGCATTTTGCCATGGTAATAATCAACATTTCCATCATCATCGACCAGCGACATATTGAGTGCGGGAACTTTGGCAAAACCATCCACCTCTTCACGGTGCTTGTCATGGAAGTCATAGAATAATTTCAGGCCTTCCTGGGCGTATTCGATCACCTCATCCATTGAAAGAAGCCCGTCTCCACCTTTCAACAGACGGTTTCTCTCGGCAATGCTGATGTTCTTGTTGACGCCTCCAGGTACCGAACTGATACCGTGCATGCGCTTGCCAAACACGGTCTTTATGACCTCCTGCCCCCATTTGCGTAGCGCCACCACTGTTTTTATCAACTCTGGATTGGCTTCCACCAGGCCCAGCACGTTACGCTGTTCAGGTGGTGCATCCATGCCAAACAGCATTTCCGGGACAGTCAGATAAAAGTAGGCGGTAACATGGGATTGCAGTTGCTGAGCATAGTGTCCCAGGCGGCGCACTTTATTAGCTGTCGGTAATATCTCCATGCCAGTGCTGTAGCCGACACCCACCATGTCGTCGAGTGCCTTGGCACCCGACAAATGATGACTTACAAAACAGATGCCACAGATACGCTGCAACAATACCGGCGTTTCCCAGTAGGGATGCCCCTGGATGAATTTTTCGAAACCACGAAACTCAACCACATGCAGTTTTGCATCGACGACCCGGTTGTCGTCATCTAGATGAACAGTCACCTTGCCATGGCCTTCAATTCGCGTAACGGGATCGATAACCAGTTTTCTGCTCACTTCAGCATCCTCTTCAATCGTACCGGTTCATGGATGTCGGCAAATTGACATCTCGCCCGTTGACCAGATCATCCAGCACTTTGAAAATCGCTGCCCCGTCAGGTGGGCAGCCGGGAATGAAGTAATCCATCTTCACCACTTCATGACAAGGGTAAACCTTGGTTGTGATCCTGGGTATATCTGGGTGATAAGGAATTACGGGTTTCGAGCCAGGCACTGCTGTCGGGGAATCGACATAGGCTTCCCTGAAGCACTCTTCCAGATTCACAACGTTACGCATGGCTGGCACCCCGCCCCAGACGGCACAGGCGCCGACAGAGATCAGGATGTCACAGTTTTCCCTGAAATGCTCCAGGGTTTCAATATTTTCATCATTGGCAATACCACCTTCGACAAAGCCGATGGCGCAATGGTGTGGAATGCGCTTGATGTCGGTGAGCGAGGAACGCGTGATGCTTACCTTCTCCAGCAGACGCAGCAGATTCTCATCCATGTCCAGAAAAGACAGGGTGCAACCCCAGCATCCACACAATGCAATCATCGCCACCTGAATCTTTTTGTCTCGTTCGGCGCGCACAGAGGGATCGAGCGGTGTTGCCGGTAATTCATGGGAAGCTGTCTCGTTTTTCACTGGCCTTCTCATTTGCGTTTCCTCTCCAAGGCACGCTCGCGGATGGATTTGATTTCATATTTGCGCCGACCAATGGGATCGTTATAGCCCACACCCTTTTCAATGATGCAACCCACAGGACAGAGCTCGGCAGCCTCACGGATCTGCTCTGGCGGCATCTTGTCTGCCAGTTCGATGTCGATTTCGATGCTGGCATGGGTGCCTCGATCCTTGATACTGAAGATCTTCCGGCTTGTTTCCCTGTCGCGGATGAATTGCACACAACGCTGGCAGAAGATGCAACGATCCCGTTCCAGCCAGATACGTTTGGCGGCATGATCGCGTATGCGTACGGGAAAACGATAGGGAAAGCGCGACACCATCATGCCAAGCTCACACCCGAGCGCCTGCAAGTCACAACGACCGCTTTTTTCACAACTGGGACAGTTATGATTGCCCTCAACAAACAGAAACTCCACCAACGCTTTGCGCATATCGGATACTTCTGGCTCGTCAACCTCCACCTCCAAGCCATCACTCACCGGAACTGTGCAGGCAGCCATCACATTTCCATTGACTCTGACCGAACAGATACGGCAGGTGCCCAGACATGGTTTGCCCTTGAGGTGGCAAAGGGTGGGAATATAGATGCCATTTTCGGCAGCGACATCGACCAGGGTTGCACCATCCTGAGTGATGATTTCATTGCCATCAATGGTTATGCGGATGCTCATTCCATCTCCTCTTGCACAAGCGCCTTATACGCCAGTTCGTGACCCTGAAGTGCTGCGTCCATGTCGAATGCCGGTAACAACGCCCCATGTGGCTGCACGAGTTTATGTTGATAGATTTCCGGAAATTTCTCCAGTGTGGTGAGAATTGGTTTAGGTGAGGCGGCGCCCAGTCCGCATCGACTGGTGTTTCGCACGAGCTTTCCCCATCTGACGCCCTCGTCCAGATCCTGCTGACAGGCGCGGCCAGCAATTACACGTTCAATCTTGCGCAACAGATCGATGTTACCTGCACGACAGGGGACGCAGATACCACAGGATTCATCTACAAAAAACCTCATGAAGTTTTTGACAATATCGAGCAGATCCCTGCTCTCATTGAAAACCATTAACGAGCCGTTGCAGGACAGATCGCTGTAGCAAAACACCCGCTCCCCATCCTTTTCCACCGAAACGCACTCTCCGGAAGGACCGCTGACCTGCGCTGCCATGGGATTCCTCGCCCCTACCATCTGCAGCACTTCATTGAGTGAAATACCCCACTCAATCTCGTAGATGCCTGGATGTTGGCAATCACCTGACACACTAAGCAGGCGTGTGCCGCTTGAATGGTTCGTACCCATGGTGCGAAACCACTCGGCGCCTTCTTCAATGATGCGGCTGACAGCGGCAAAGGTTTCGACATTGTTGACGCAGGTAGGCATACCAAGATAGCCCTGCTGGATTGGATAAGGAGGCTTGACTCGTGGCGTACCCCGTTTGCCTTCACAGGATTCGATCAATGCTGTTTCATCCCCACAGACGTAAGCGCCAGCTCCCATCTGAATACGGATATCAAAATCGAAAGCTTTACCGAGGATCTGCTCGCCCAGAAGACCCTGGTCGTAAAACCCCTGTATCTGTTGTTCCAGATACTCCTTGAGATACCGGTACTCCGTGCGCAGATAGATAATGCCGTTATGTGAGCCGATCGCGTAGGCAGCGATGATCATTCCCAGCAACACATCCCCGGGTGAGCGGGTCAGCAGAACACGATCCTTGAATGTGCCCGGCTCACCTTCATCTGCATTGCAGATCACATACTTCTCGTCACCTTCGGCTTCCCGACCGAGGCGCCACTTCAGCCCTGTGGGAAATCCTGCGCCGCCGCGCCCCCGTATACTGGAAACTGTTAATGTCTCAATAACCTCATCCGGCAGCATCTCCAGGCACTTTTCAAGCAATGCTTTAAAATCCCTGTCGGCCTTGAAAAACACGGGACCCTGGTTGTGGATATTGCCTTTTACCAACGTATCCACATAGGCCACATCCCTGCGACCATTCCCGTCCGGATTGGCAATCTGGTTCGCATCCCGACCCTGTTTCAGCTGGGCGATAACATCACTGGCCTTTTTTGGTGTCAGATTGGTAAACACCACCTCATCCACCATCATCGCTGGCTCCTGATCGCTCAGGCCGATGCAGTTGGTGTCATACAGGCCGAAAGTGCCAGACTCATCAACAGCCCCAAAAGTACAGCCGCATGCCTGTTCCAGCGCTTCGCGGATTTCATCATAGCCATTCATTCTGGCAATGACGGAATCAGCCAGGTAGATCTTGTGTTTGCCAGATGGCCGGGCATGAAAAAAATGGTAGAAGGAGATGGTTTCATGAATATCGTTACAGGACATGTTCAAGCCTTCCGACAAGGCCATAATTGCCTCACCCGGAATAAAACCATACTTTTGCTGTACATCCCACAATATATCGATCAGGCGGGTCTTATCCGAATGATACTGCTCCAATATGGTCTGGACTTCTGTATGCATTTCTTAAACCTCAACACCTGTGAATCACAACTAACGATATGCAGTTCATGCCCCATGCAGGGATAGATGGCGTGGACAAGCTGGTGGGCCTGAGCCGTCGCTTTCTCTGTGTCGCCATCGAGCACCGCAAGGAAATGGATCACCACGCCCTGTGTATGTATTCCACTGATACCTGACTTGATCAAGCATTATCTTTGGATTCCTTTATCCCTTTATAACATTCTGACCATCACGATAGGGGGTCAGTTCTGGGGCAGTTCTGGAACAGTTCTGGGGACACAATACTTAACTGGAACAGTTCTGGGGACACAATACTTAACTATCCGTCTTTGGCCCTGGTTTCTTTTTCCGCAAATCATCTCGCCCAAGCGGCTTTTCCGCCGATTGGACAAAGCCATCATCTCCCAATGGGCGCCCGGTTCGTTCGTGCCGCTCAAAATCCGGCATTTCCTTTGGCTGCATTTCATCCAGACAGGCTCGCCACTCACCGATCAGAGACAACAACGGCTCGGTTGCCACGATGTCCCCTTTCGTCTCGCCCAGACATAGGCGCACGTACACTGTATGGGGCGTGGTTTTTTTCTTGAGCTCTATGGCTCTTTAGCGGGAGTTTTGAAAATAGCTTCGCAGGGGAACCCTACGAAAAACAAGACCATAAATGAAAAACGGCCCAGGCAAGTAGCTGTAAATGACAACTATTCAACTGAACCGTCTATAGAATTGGTAGCGGGGGCAGGATTCGAACCTACGACCTTCGGGTTATGAGCCCGACGAGCTGCCAGACTGCTCCACCCCGCAACTGACCGAGCACATTCTACTTAAAATGCCAGTTTTGGCAAGCTTTATCTTTGATAAAGTTATTGCTGTTCTAAATCACAGCGGTGAGCGCCAGCCGCCACTTTGTAGTTGGTATAGATTACAAAAAAACCTGCACAAATGGAACCCCGGGGGAAATACCCGGGGTTCCATTTCAGTAGAATGTAAACATCAAATTGATGACATCCATCAGGGGCTGTCGATCAGAGGCATTCCCCAATTGAACCAACGGCGCAGCGACGGCCGTCAGTCCAGATGGCGTTGTCGAACTTTGCTTTGATCAGAATCGCCCCGGTGAGGTTTGCTCCCCGCAGATTGGCGCCACTCAGATCGGCATCCAGCAGGTTGGTATCCATCATGTTTGCCATGGTCAGGTTTGCCCCCTGGAAATTGACACCGTGCAGATGGGCACCCTGCATATTTGCCAACATCAAATTGGCGCCTTTGAGACTGGCCAGTTGCAAGATGGCGTATGACAGGTTTGCTCTTTGTAAATTGGCATTGTCCAGGCGCATCGACGCCATTGAGGCGTTATTCATGTCGATGCCAGGTGCTTCCAGTCCGATACGCACTGTCCAGGAACACTGGGCATCCGGCTCGAGCTTACACAGGGTATTGATGTCCTTTAATGTATCGATATCTTCTGTCCAAGCATGACTGGTGGTCACGCCGCCGATGATTAGAGCCAGAGCGATCAGAAGTCGCCAGTGGCGATGATTGGATATTGACATTTTATTCTCCCCGTAAGTAATACATTGGAACGATATGACAGTAGGCACCCATATGTCATTTCCTGATACTGCATTGGAGCACATGGGTGGCATAAATAAATGCGGCTAATAGCTGCATAAAAAAACTATAGCAGAAATGCTTCTTTCCGGCACGGCTACTTTCAGGAAACTGTTGCTGACAGGCGCTCAACTACTCCAAGGCATCTCTAATGTCTTGAAAAATTCGGAAAAACCTCACAAGCCAGCCCCAAACAGCCGCTGAAAGTTGGCAGTTGTC
>JAJRUY010000063.1 GCA_024277555.1 Gammaproteobacteria bacterium
CGTGAACGCGCCGAGCTGGAAGCAGTGGTGGAGAATATCGACGAAATCTCATCGGCTCTGGAGGATGCCGGAGACCTGTTGGAAATGTCTGTCGAGGAAGGTGACGAGGATTCTGTCGCCAGCATTGCCGTAGAAGTGGAGGCCTATGAGAAACGCGTTGAGGAACTGGAGTTCCGGCGCATGTTCTCTGGTGAGATGGATGCCAGCAATGCCTTCCTGGAGATCCAGGCCGGTTCCGGTGGCACCGAGGCCCAGGACTGGGCGGAAATGTTGTTGCGCATGTACCTGCGCTGGGGCGAGGCTCATGATTTCAAGACCGAGCTGATGGAAGTCTCTCCCGGTGAAGTGGCGGGCATCAAGTCTGCTTCCATCCGCTTCGAAGGGCCTTATGCCTACGGCTGGCTGCGCACGGAAACCGGCGTGCATCGCCTGGTGCGCAAGTCGCCCTTTGATTCCGGTGGCCGCCGTCATACCTCTTTTGCTGCAGTGTTCGTATCTCCGGAAATCGACGATAGTGTGGAAATCGACCTGAATCCGGCGGATATCCGCGTGGACGTGTACCGCGCTTCCGGCGCTGGCGGGCAGCATGTGAACAAAACCGAATCAGCGGTGCGCCTCACCCACTTGCCCACCAATATCGTGGTGCAATGCCAGAGCGGGCGCTCCCAGCACAAGAACAAGGATCAGGCCATGAAGCAGCTCAAGGCCAAGCTCTACGAGCTGGAGATGCAAAAGCGCATGGAAAGCCAGCAGGAGCTGGAAGATTCCAAGTCCGACATCGGTTGGGGCAGTCAGATCCGCTCCTATGTGCTGGATCAGTCGCGCATCAAGGATTTGCGCACCGGCGTGGAAACCGGCAATACCCAGGCGGTGCTGGATGGTGGCCTGGACATGTTTATCGAGGCCAGCCTGAAAAGCGGTCTGTGATTCAATTGGTAGTGAAGAAATGAATGATACAACCCAGGAAGAAAACAAGCTCATCGCTCTGCGCCGGGAGAAACTCCAGCACAAGCGCGGGCAGGGCGTGGCTTTTCCCAATGACTTCCGGCGCAAGGATCTTGCGCAAGATTTGCAACAGGAGTTGGGAGACAAGAGCAAGGAAGAGCTGAAAGAGCTGAACCGTCAGGCCAGCGTGGCCGGGCGCATCATGGCCAGGCGCGGCCCTTTCCTGGTGATACAGGACATGAGCGGCCGCATCCAGTTCTATGTGGATCGCAAGGGTCTGCCGGCGGAGCTGCTGGAAGAGATCAAGACCTGGGACATTGGCGATATCGTCGGCGGCGAGGGGCCGGTACACAAGTCCGGCAAGGGGGATCTGTATGTCAACCTGAAGAGCGCCGTGCTGCTCACCAAATCCCTGCGCCCTTTGCCGGAAAAATGGCATGGGTTGTCGGATACAGAGCTGCGCTACCGCCAGCGTTATCTGGATTTGATTATGAACCCCGGATCGCGCGAGGTCTTCGCGCTGCGTTCGCGCATGATCGACTACATCCGCCGTTTTCTGGTGGATCGGGGTTTCCTGGAGGTGGAAACGCCCATGATGCAGGTGATTCCCGGTGGCGCTACGGCGCGGCCTTTCGTCACCCATCACAACGCCCTGGATTTGCCTCTGTACCTGCGCATCGCGCCGGAGCTATACCTCAAGCGCCTGGTGGTGGGCGGTTTTGAAAAGGTCTTCGAAATCAACCGCAGTTTCCGCAACGAAGGTTTGTCCACACGGCATAACCCTGAGTTCACCATGCTGGAATTCTATGAGGCCTATGCGGATTATCGTGATCTCATGGATCTTACCGAGACCATGCTGCGGGGCATTGCGCAAGACCTGATTGGCAATGTGGTGATCGAATCCCTGGGAGAGACCTATGACTTCGGCAAGCCTTTTGCCCGCATGACGGTGAAGGAATCCATACTGCGCTTCAATCCGGATATCCCGGCGGCAGATCTGGATGAGCGTGATAAGGCAGAGGCCCATGCGCAGCGTCTTGGGGTGCAGCTCAAGCCCGGCTATGGGCTGGGCAAGATCCAGATCGAGATCTTCGAAAAGACTGTGGAACACAACCTGAAAGATCCTACTTTCATTACCGCCTACCCCACAGAAGTATCACCTCTGGCGCGGCGCAATGATGCAGACCCTTTTGTCGCCGATCGTTTTGAATTCTTTGTCGGTGGGCGGGAGATTGCCAACGGCTTTTCCGAGTTGAATGATCCCGAAGACCAGGCCGAGCGCTTTCGCAAGCAGGTGGCGGAGAAGGATGCCGGTGATGACGAGGCCATGCACTTCGATGAAGACTATGTGCGCGCCCTGGAGCATGGCTTGCCCCCCACGGCAGGCGAGGGCATTGGCATTGATCGTCTGGTGATGCTGTTTGCCGGCGTACCCTCGATTCGGGATGTATTGTTGTTCCCGCATATGCGGCCACAAGGATAGTAGTTGCCAGATTCAGCCTGATTCCCCACTGTCCAGGCCATAGGGCGGCGGCTGAATTTTCAGTTCTGGGCCCCCGGCATCCCCAAGGCGCATGCCCCCTGCCTCGACGCTGCTGATTTCCGCCGCGACCAGCGCTTCCCAACCTCCGGCCGGAGAGGCTTGCACATCGACAAGCTTTCCCGCTCCCTGGGCGGATTTGCTGTGGGTAGAAAACAGCTTGTCTCCGGGTTCAGGTTTTTCCACAGCGTCAAAGCGGGCCAGGTACATGCGGCGCTTGAGCTGCCCCAGATATTTCATGCGCGCCACTACTTCCTGCCCGGTATAACAGCCCTTGGTGAAGCTGATGCCGTTGAGCAGATCCAGATTGAGCATCTGTGGGATGAAGGTTTCCGCCGTGGCATCGTAGATAGCGGGAATGCCGTTGCGGATGTTCTGCAATTGCCACCATTCCTCGTTGACCTGCGTGGCGGTGGCAATGGTTTGCTCCCAGACCTTTGCAAGCGCATCGGTTGCTCCTATCACCTGTATCCGTGGCTGTTCTCCGGGAAAACGAATCAGGGTGAGTTTGCCGGACTGGTGGCTGGCAAAATGATCTTCGGGCGCGTTTTTCAGCAATCCGGAAATGCAGTCGCCGCCAACAGCCATGATGGGCAACTCCTCGCTTGCGTCGCTGAGCGTCACCCTGGAGCGCATGACATACATACCCAGGCGCTTCAGAACCGGCGCGATGCGCTCCCGGGGAAGCTGCAGGTAGAGACCATCACCATGCTGAAAGACGAGCATCAGCGCCAGCATGCGTCCTTTTGGGTTACACCAGGCGCTCAGCTGTGCCTGCTCTGCTGTCACAGCCCGGATATCATTGGTCAGCTGACCCTGCAGGAAGTCCCGGGCGTCTTCTCCCTGCACACGGATCAGCCCGAGGGAGGCCAGAGTCGCCAGGGCACAATCTGCTGCTGTTGCCTGGTCTGGTGTTTGTTCCTGCAAGAAGTCGTTCCAGTTCATGAGCATGTATCGGTTGGCTATGAGATAGAGCCAGATTGTACCGAATCCCGCCAGGAAGCAACCCCGTGTTTTGTCGGCCAGCAACAGGTTTTCACCCATCTACAGGGCAAACAGGTATCATAAGCACCATTGCATATTACTGAGTATCACCTCAATCCAACCCTTATGAGCGAAGCAGGAATCAAGGCTGGCAGCCTGGTGCTGTACAAAATCCGTCCCGCTTTGGTCGAGTCCATGGCCGACAAGATCGAAATTCGTTTTGAAGACGGTAAAAGCAAGCGGGTGCGGGACAAGGATATTCAAATGCTGCACCCCGGCCCGGTAAAGAGCCTGGGCGCCCTGGATGTGGTTGATGGCAACGTGGAAGAAGCCTGGGAGCTGCTGCAAGGGGAGCAGGCCAGTCTGGCCGAGGTTGCCGAGCTGGTGTACGGGGAGTATTCCCCCGCCACTGCCTGGAATACCTGGACGCTGCTTCTGGATGGTCTGTATTTTGAAGGTTCCGTGCGTAACCTGCGTGCGCGCAAGGCAGAGGATGTGGAGAAGGAACGTGCCGAAAGGGCGCGCAAGGAGGCAGAGCGGCGTGAATGGGATGCTTTTTTGCAGCGTGTGCAACTAGGGCAGCTGGAAAAAAAGGATTACAGCCGTTTGGGTGAAGTGGAACGGGTGGCGTTGGGGAAAACAGCAAAAAGCCGGGTGCTGGGTGCATTGAATATTGCCGAGACACCAGAAACTGCCCACGGATTTCTGCTGCGTTGCGGTTACTGGCCCGAACGCTTTAACCCCTGGCCGTTACGTCAGGGGGCAGCGGTTGATTCACCTGATCTGGCGGTGCCGGTTCTTGCCGATGAGCAACGCCGGGATCTGACCCATCTCCAGTCCTGGGCCATTGACGATGAAGGCAATACGGATCCGGATGATGCCATCAGTCTGGAGGGAGACAGAATCTGGGTGCATGTGGCGGATGTGGCCGCTCTGGTGCGTCCCGGCAGCCACCTGGATCTGGAAGCCCGCACCCGCAGCGCAAATCTGTATCTGCCGGAGAAAATGGTGCAAATGCTGTCGCCGGAGGTAACCGATCAGCTCGGATTGGGGTTGAGTGAAGAGTCGGTGGCCCTGTCTTTTGGTTTTCGGCTCAATGCTGCTGCGGAAGTGACGGATATCGAGATTACGCCCAGTCGGGTCAAGGTCACGCGCATCAGCTACGAGGAGGCGGAACAGCGCCTGGGGGATGCCGAGTTTCAGGCTTTGCATGCACTTACCAAAACCTACCGGGCCGCTCGCCTGGCGCGCAATGCCGCCAGTATCGATCTGCCGGAAGTCAGTGTGCGGGTGGTCGATGAACAGATTGCCATCAAACCCTTGCCGCGCCTGGAATCGAGGCAGATGGTGACAGATGCCATGCTTATGGCCGGGGAGGCAGCAGCCCGTTTTGCGCAGCAGCACGAAATTGTCATTCCCTACGCCATCCAGCCCGAACCGTCCGAAATCCGCCAGCCGCAAAGCATGTCGGAGGCTTATGCCTACCGCCGCCTGTTCAAGCCCAGCAATGCCGCCCTGAGCCCTGGTCGGCATTTCGGTCTGGGTCTGGACTACTATGCCCGGACGACAAGCCCCCTGCGCCGCTATGTGGATCTGGTGGTGCACCAGCAACTGCGGGCTTTCGTGACCGGAAATACGCCCCGGGACAGAGACGGCGTTGGGGAAAGCGTTGCCCAGGCCAGTGCTGTTTCCGGCGTGATTCGCCGTTCCGAGCGTCTGTCCAATCTGCACTGGAAACTGATCTATCTCAAGGAACATGGCGGCTGGCAGGGTGAAGCTGTGATAATGGCGTTGGAAGAACGCAAGGCGGTTGTTATGATTCCTGAACTGGCGCTGGAAAGCCGCATACGGCGCAGCGACGATATGCAGCTGGATCAGAAGATCAGCTTGCAGGTGCAGGAAGTGGATATACCGGCCCAGTCGGTATATTTCCGAAAGCTTTGAAAAGCTTTTTGCTGGTGGCCGGATGCAGGCTGCTCATACTTTAATAAACCAGGTTATATATGCAGCATAACCTATTAATTTTAATAGAAATGCAGATATATTTGTCTGTAAAAAATAAAGGATAAGATTATGCCTTTGGATACAGAACTTGCTCCCCATCCGGCGCAGCGGCAAACAGCAATTTCCGAAGAATTTGTTGCCTATTGCACAGCAGAGTTTGAGCGCCGCCAGAACTCCGGTGAGGAATTCGATGAAGCAGTCTATCGTGAAGCCATGGAAATGACGCTTACCCGTTTACGTCAATTGGAAGAAGAGGGTCTGGCATGATCATCAATGCAGTCAAGGCAAAAAACGTCCTGAAGTATGCGTCGCTGGAACTGGAAAATCTGCCGGAGAAGGGCATTATCGCCATCAGTGGTGAAAATGAATCCGGCAAAAGCACCATTGGTGAAACAGTGTGTTTTGCCTTGTTTGGACGCACTTTCTCCCTGGGGCCGGATGAATTGGACAAGGTATTGCGCTGGGGAGAGCATCATTGCTCGGTAACCCTGGATTTTTCCGTGGACGGAACGGCCTACCAGCTGTCGCGCTTTCTGGATCAGGATGACAACCACAGTGCGCGCCTGAGCAAGGCGGATGATATCGAGAATCCCATTGCCCGCGGGGTGAGAGCGGTTTCCGACCGGCTGTTCGAAATTCTCGGCTATGAGTTCGATGAATTCGTGGAGTCTTTCTATCTCGCCCAGCGGGAAATAACCACCCCCCATCCTCACAGTGTCGCGGTAAAAGCCATGGCGGGAATTGCTCCTCTGGAGCATGTGGCTAGCGGCTTTGAAGATGAAATTGCCCAGTTTGATGAAATGGCCGATGAATTGGCTGCGGAAATTGAAGCCTTGCGCCAGGAGCTGGATGAGCTGGATTTGCAGGAAGGTTATCTGGCGCAGCTGGAGGACAGCAAGAATGGCATGGAGGCGGAGATAAATGCCAACAAGTCAGCGGTGAAAAACCTGGAAACAGCCGCCGATATCTACATGCAGAATCAGCCCCAGGTAAAGCGGGCGCGTGGCAAGCGCGGGAGTTTGCGTTTCTGGCGTTTCATCAGCTTGGTGCTGGCCCTGGTAACTGGCGGTGCCTGGTTCCTGCTGGCGCAGCAGCCGGAGATGGCCCAGTCACAGCAGCTGCTGCAAATGCTGCAACAGAAGCTGCCCTCATGGCAGGATGCCTGGATCCCCTATATCGGTTTCGCCGCCATCGGTTTTGCTGTATTGATGATGTTGTTCTGGATGCGTTCTTCCTATCACACATCTCGGGCGAAAACACTGGAGGAAGAATCCCGGGTATTCATAGATGCCCTGGAAAAGGCGCGGGCGATTACGCCATTTGTTCCTGAAGCGCAAGATCGGGAGCAGGCCGCTGCCAGCCCCGTGCAGGAAGAAGAAGCTGCCGGTGACGAGGGAGAGATGCGCCTTTCGGCGGTAGACGAGCCGGTTCGACCTGAAGGCAGCGTGTTTGCATCCCTGTTGTCTGGAGTTGAGGATGTTGTTGCCGATGTTGCTGAAGTGCGGGCCTATGTAGAGCCGGAGATTTGCTGGTTGAAGAAGCAAATTGAAAGCAAGGAGGAGCAGCTGTGCATTCAGGCGCAGGAAGTGGACAAGGAACAGGAGCGGGTGCGCCAAGCCGCCAGGTTAAGCGAAGTGCTGGATGGCCTGGAGGGAAAAATGATGGAAATCCAGGGCAAAAAGGACAAGCGGGTCAAAGCCATCGAGCTGATAGAAGGGGCTTCCGGCTTTGTTTCCAGCAATTTTAACCGGGACATCCGTGACCTGGTTGCCAGAACCCTGCCAGTATTCACCCATGGGCGATACGAGCACCTGCGCATCGACCCGGATCTGACGGTCAAGGTCTTTTCCAGCGACAAGCGGGATTTCATGGATCTGGACGAGGTGTCCAGCGGCACCCAGCGCCAGATTATGCTGGCCTTGCGATTGGCGCTTTCTGAAAAGCTGCTCAGCCGCCGAGTGCAGGGTGATCAGTTTGCTTTTCTGGATGAGCCCTTCGCCTTCTTCGACGAAGAGCGTACCCGTTATGCGCTGAAAGCCCTGACCAGCATGAGTGACAAGCTCAGCCAGATCTGGATCGTGGCCCAGGTCTATCCTCAGGGCACGGACGTGGAGTTCGCGGCCAACCTGAAATGCAGCCGGGATCTGGATTCGCTCACGGCCTGAACCTGTTCCTGATGAATAAGCGTATTTTCCGTCTCGGGGAATGCGCTTTTTATTCTCCCCGGGAAACAGCTTTCAATGCGATTCTGGCTGCGCCATAGGCGGCCTGGCTATGGCCGGCAGGCAGCACGGGTGTTCCCAGGAGTCGCTGGCGCATTGCCATCCAAACCAGGTTTTGCGCACCACCTCCGCTGGTGAAAACCCGTTTGAGGGCGGGTGCGCCGAGTTCCTGCAGACGTGCATAGGCAGTTTTTTCCACCCTGGCAATACCTTCCAGTAATCCCTGCAGGAAGCGCAACCTGCTCTTGGGCACAGGCGTCATCCGGGGCTGCATTTCCGGGTCGTTGAAGGGAAAACGCTCACCCCTGGCAGGCAGGGGATAATAGTTCAGGCAAAGGCTTCTGCGCGGGTCGATGTGGCGGCTCAGGGTTTCCAGTTCTTCATCGCTGAAGTAGCGGCGCAGTACCGTGCCGCCAACATTGGACGCCCCTCCGGCAAGCCATTTGCCGAAGATGCGATGGCTGTATATTCCGTATTCCCTGCTGAACAGCGGTTGCTCTGAAAACACCTTGCATACCAGGGTGCTGCCAAGGGAAGTGACTGCATCGCCGGGCAGACCCGCCCCGGTCGCCAGGGCCGCAGCTGTGCTGTCGGTAGTGCCGGAGACGACCCTGCAGGATTGCGGCAAGCCTGTCCGGGCCGCGCATGCACGGTTTACCTCGCCAATAATGGTTCCTGGGGGAAGCACATCTGGCAATATGCCGGATGGCAGATGCAGCTGCTTTATCCAGTCCGGCCAGTGCTGTTTTAGCGGATCATAACCGAGCTTGAGGCAGTTGTTTTCATCACCCCGATCAAACCGGCCGCACAGTTTTCCACTGATCCACTCGCTCTGATGCAATGCATGGGGGCGCGATGGGGGTGAGTGCTGCAATATCCAGAGCAGCTTCGGCAGGCTTGAAGACGGGTTGCATGCCACAGTTTGTGGCGGAGCCATGGTGGCCAGGAAACGGCTTTGTTCCACTGCCCGTTGATCGTTGTACATAAGCGCTGTGGTCAGCGGCCTGCCCTGGTCGTTCACCAGCAACAATGTGGCAGAAGTGCCATCTACGGCGATGGCGCCGGCTTTATGATCCGGGGTGGCGTTTACCAGGCTGAGAATGACTTCCTGAGATGCTTGCCACCAGTCTTCCGGAGATTGTTCCATCCAACCAGGTTGCGGTGATTTGGATGGGGGCAGGGGGTGTTCGGCGCATGCGAGCAGCTGACCATGTATATCAATGGCAACGCCACGACAGCCGGATGTGCCCAGATCAATGCCGATGCAGCAATGTTGATCCGGGTTTGACACCGGATCAGGGCAGGGTGACCGCCGGTTCCGCTTCCCATCCTGGAGTCCGGTGCTCTGCAACCACGGCTGTATAGATGCCGCCACGCACATTGAAGTCAGCAGTCAGGCGCATGAAGCGGGGCTGTGTTGCCGCCACCAAGTCATCGAGAATCCGGTTGGTCACAGCTTCATGGAATGCGCCTTCATCACGAAATGACCAGATATACATTTTCAGTGCCTTCAGCTCCACGCAGAGTTGATCGGGAATATATTCCAGGTGCAGGGTGGCGAAATCCGGCTGTCCGGTCTTGGGGCACAGGCAGGTAAACTCGGGAATACGGATGCGGATGGTGTAGTCACGTTGGGGCTGTGGGTTATCGAAAGTTTCCAGTTCTTTGCTGGGCTGGCTGGGCATGGTCGTGTTCTCGAAGGAGGATCCTGATGGCAGGATTATAGCGCCATGCGCCGGGGTTGACACTGCCGGGATGGAGCTTTCTGGCGCTGTCATCGTCCAGGCCTGCTTTTCCGCCAAAATCAGCTGCTATAAAATGATATCAATAACAGCAAAAACAATGAATAACATAATATTCATCAAGTAATATATCTAGCCCGGATGTTTCACCTGGAAGTCCGATGATTGTGCCGAGATTGTTGTTCAGAGGCGAATTTCTGATCGAATCAATAGCCCAGGCTATTGATGAGTGAAGAAATATCGTTTCTGGGCAACAAGATCGGTGCAAGGGCGGACTTAACAAACACCCGGCAGCATATTGCACTTTGCTAATATA
>JAJRUY010000064.1 GCA_024277555.1 Gammaproteobacteria bacterium
ACAGCTCCGACAATTGCACCGGTTTTGGTTTTTCGATTCGGATCAGAAGGATCCGTACAGCCCGCAAGGACAATCATTCCCGATACAGCAATAACCCCTAGTGCTTTTTTCATAATCTTTATCTCCAGATCATCCTCGGATCACGACCTCAAGGATGGCAGTATTAACGCAGTTATCAACAAACAGACCAGTATCAGGACAAAGGGTTCAGATAGAATCTCAATAATGTGGCATGATCAACGTTATATCTCATTGAATTTGTTTTGGAACTGCTTCAGAATAGTCCTTAATAGACCACAACCTGATTCTGTGGATTCAAAATAACATATGGCGCAGGCTTTTGATTCTACTTTGAACCCACAGCCCCAGGTAACCACCTGATTCCAAGGAAAGCCCCGGTGACTATCAGTTATAAATTCCGCTACCTGATCAATGACTGGCAGCAACATGCCATAGAAGAACTGAATGGCAAGTTCCGCCAACAGCTGCGTGCCACGGATGACGTGCTGATGGAGTTCGCCGACAAGGCGGAAAGCGTCAACATCCAGAACCACTTTTTCGAAGCGCAGCGGGAAATATGGCTGAAGATGGAAGACATGTCCCTGGACTTCCATGATCTGCTGGTGAAATAC
The DNA here is from genome assembly GCA_024277555.1 of Gammaproteobacteria bacterium. Taxonomy (GTDB): domain Bacteria; phylum Pseudomonadota; class Gammaproteobacteria; order Chromatiales; family Chromatiaceae; genus Thiolapillus. The sequence continues at coordinate 633 of JAJRUY010000064.1, forward strand.
CTGGGAAAATTCCCCAACGCGAGTAATGAAGAAAAACAAAACCTTGGCGGTGAAACCCTGAGCCTGGTGAATGTCGATTTATACGAGAGAAATCTGGCATTGCACACACTGGCAGAACGTGCGGAAAGAAAAAACTATCAACTTCTGTATGTACTGGCGCAGCGCCTGTCCGTAGTAAATGAAGGACAACCGATAAAAATCCCCAACATACCTGCTTCGCCACGCCAGATGAGCGAAGTGTTCGCCCGCTGTGTTGACCGCCTTAGCATCGAAAACGATGCGCTCCTGGTGCTGTATACACTTTATGACAAATATGTGCTTTCTGGCCTTGGTGAGCTGCATGAAGAGCTCAATGAAAAACTGAAAACAGCGGGCATTCTGCCCAACCTGAAATACAAGGCAAAAATAAACCCGGGATCCGCAACCAGCAAAGAAAAGCCAAACAAAGACAAAGAACCAGAAAAGGCGCAGACCACCGAAGAACTGGGCGAAGAAACCCTGTCCCGCATCCACGAACTGTTAATGGCCAAGCGTGCCACCCAACACAAAAAGAAACCACTGCCACCGGGCGTACAGGTCGCCACCACACAGGAAGTGGTAAATGCCACCAACAACATCATTCACCGTGAAGACACTTCGTTTCCGGAGCAGGTACAGCTGGGAAAAACCGTTTCCAGGGAATCTGTCAATGCAGAGGTTCTTTCCCAAGTCCAGCAGGCGATGCAGGGTCAGCGAACTGCCCTGAAGGAAACCATCGGCAATGATCGCCTGCTGGACGAGCAGGAAAACATCATCGATTTGGTGGGCATGCTGTTTGAGCGCATGCTCGATGATGAACGCATTCCGGACATTACCAAGGCATTGCTTGGCCATCTGCATACGCCTTACATCAAGATCGGCCTGCTCAGCCCCAAACTCTTTTCTTCCAAAGATCACCCCGCCCGCCTGTTTCTCGACCAGACGGTAGAGGCAGCCGCCTTGTGGATGAATGAAGCTGACCTGGATGAAGGCATTTACCCGTTTCTCAAAGATATGGTGTTTCGCATCGTCAGGCTCAGGCACCAGAAAAACAGTGATTTCGAGAAATTTTCCCAGTTGCTGAAAGATGAAATCACACGCCTGGAAGAAAAATTCACTATTCTGGAAAAACACAGCAGGGAATCCGAGCAAGGGCAGGAACTGATGTCCCGGGCGAAAGCCATGGCGAAATCTGCTGTAGAAGCAACATTTGATGGACAGGCTATCCCGGATTATTGCGCCTATTTTATCGAACAGGTATGGATTGATTACCTTACGCTGCTGCGTCTGCGCGAAGGCGTGGATAATGACAGCACGGCATGGGAAGAAGCCCTGGATCTGGGGCGCTATCTGCTCGGCACCAGCCAGGAAATTCTGGCCCATACAGCCCAGCAGCCACAGCTGGATACGCTCTCGGAACAGCTATGGGCACAGGTAGGCGGCCTGCTGCCGCATAAAAGCAAGGAAATAGAGCGTTTTGTCAAAGCGCTGGAAGAAAAACCAAAAGAACAAATCACCATGGATCTGCATCACAAAGGAACCAAGATAAAGCCGAAAATCAACCCGAAAATGATGAAAACATACAATCGGCTGCGGGCGTTGCCGGAAAATACCGTGTTTGAATTTGATTTGAGAACCAGCAAGAGTTACCGCGCAAGACTGTCATGGTACAACCATTTCTCGGATCGCTTTTTGTTCGTAAACAACCGGGGCAAGAAAACTTCATTGCTGGATATTGCAGAATTGGCAGAGGGGTTGCTCAACGGCAATGTTGCCTATTATGAAGACATAAAAACTTCCTTCTGGGATCGCGCAATGACCGCTATCAAAACCATCCTTGAACGCGCCCCCCAAACCACTTCATAAAGAGGAACCAACGTGCATCAAAGAGTACATGACCGATACTCGCCTCGCTCCACCGTGCAAGTGATCAACAGCCTCAACGGGAGAGCCGTGGGGGTGCTTGTCAATATCTCCAGAGAAGGGTTCATGATTGTTTCCGAGGGAGAACACCCCACCCCCGGCACCATTCACCAACTTCAGCTCATTGACCACAATAGTGGAGATCCCGACATCACCCTGGGAGCCACCTGTTTGTGGCTCGATGAAGCAAGTGCATCAGACAGCTACTGGTCAGGTTTTCAGATTATCGATATTTCCGCAAAAGAACGGGGAATACTGGATAACTACATCAAATCCATAGCACTCCCTGCAAACGAAAACCCCTCCCAGAAAACCTCGGACATATGAAACACCCCGTTCAGTCAAGCGGGAATCATGTCATTTAGTTGACCTGATGCAAATTTTTTTGTAGTTTTCCAAATAAAATACGCAAAAGTTAGACGCTTACCAATAATAAAAGATTTTTTACACCAAAGGAAAGCAGGAGGATAGATATGCCTAGCGGTGTCGTAAAATGGTTCAACAACGCGAAGGGTTACGGATTTGTCACCCCCAATGACGGCGAAGAAGATGTATTCGTGCATTTCTCCGCCATTGAGATGGACGGTTACAAAACCCTCAAAGAAGGACAGGCCGTAGAGTTTGACATTGAACAGGGTCCCAAAGGCCTGCATGCCCAGAACCTGAAATACGCAACGGAATAGCACAGGGCAGCTCTAATAATTCATATCTGCCAAACAGAATTAATAGAGATGCCCTACATTCCAATTGTTTTCAGACATTGAAAAAGCCTGCCCGAACAATCCCGGGCAGGCTTTTTTTAGCCCGCATGTTTTACCGGAATCCAGATTTTTCCCGGAGAGATTTTCGTTCAGATTGTTCGAACGGCCAAAAGTCGATGTCATTCATCGGCTTGCAGGCTGTTCGAACAATCTGGGCGAAAAGATCCCGGGAAAAACCGGATAGCGTGACGGGTACAAAGTGTAACCTGGCCCAATTCGACGCAAGATAATAAATAGTATAGATAAACACCTGCATTCCGAGCGTTCTGGTAAAATATGCGGGTTAGTTCAGGCTACAAGGCTACATTTCGGCAATCATGGCCTCACCAAAGGCAGAACAACTCAGCAATGTGGCACCATCCATGAGACGCTCGAGATCATAGGTCACCGTCTTTTTCTGTATCGCAGCGCCCATGGACTTGATAATCAGATCAGCGGCTTCTGCCCAGCCCATGTGGCGCAACATCATTTCTGCTGACAAAATCAGCGAACCGGGATTCACCTTGTCCTGACCTGCATACTTCGGTGCCGTACCATGGGTCGCCTCAAACATGGCGACCGTATCCGACAGGTTGGCCCCCGGAGCAATCCCGATTCCCCCAACCTGGGCGGCCAGCGCATCAGAGATGTAATCGCCATTGAGATTCAGGGTGGCAATCACATCGTATTCCCGGGGGCGCAGCAGAATCTGTTGCAGGAAGGCGTCGGCAATTACATCCTTGACGATAATTTCCTTTCCGGTAACAGGATTTTCAAAACCACACCAGGGGCCGCCATCAATCTCCACCGCTCCGAACTCCTGTTTCGCCAGCTCGTAACCCCACTCCTTAAAGGCTCCTTCAGTAAATTTCATGATGTTACCCTTGTGTACCAGGGTTACAGAATCCCGATCATTGTCTACTGCATATTGAATGGCCTTGCGCACCAGGCGGCGTGTGCCGTCTCTGGAAACAGGTTTGACGCCGATACCGGAAGTTTCTGGGAAACGGATCTTGGTAACACCCATTTCATTCTGCAGGAAGTCAATAACCTTCTTCACTTCTGCAGAACCGGCAGGCCACTCCACGCCGGCATAGATATCTTCAGAATTTTCCCTGAAAATCACCATGTCGGTGTATTCGGGGTGACGCAAAGGGCTGGGAGTACCCGAAAAATAGCGCACCGGGCGCAGACACACATACAAATCCAGCACCTGACGCAGGGTCACATTCAGGGAACGAATTCCTCCACCAACCGGAGTAGTCAGCGGCCCCTTGATGGAAACCACATGGTCTTTTACCGCATCAAAAGTTTCCTGGGGCAACCAGGTATCATCACCATAAACCTTTACCGCTTTCTCACCCGCATAGACTTCCATCCAGGCAATGGATTTCTCTCCGCCATAGGCCTTCTCCACCGCAGCATCCACGACCTTTTTCATCACCGGCGTGATATCCACGCCAATTCCATCGCCCTCGATGAACGGCACAACAGGAATATCCGGAACATTGAGACTGTTGTCCTTGTTGACCGTGATTTTTTCACCAATGGAAGGAATTTCTATTTTTTCGTACGACATCAAACACACCCTTTTTGCTATTGTATGCATCATATTCTAACATTTTCGCCATCGCCATGACGCGCCTGATCCTGTTCAACAAGCCCTACGGCGTACTCACCCAGTTTACCGACAAGGACGGACGGCCAGTGCTGGCTGACTACATTCCCATCCAGGGCGTGTATCCGGCGGGCAGGCTTGATCGTGACAGCGAGGGCCTGCTGCTGCTTACCGACGATGGCAAGCTGGCACACCGGCTCACCCATCCCGGCAAACGCAGCTGGAAAACCTACCAGGTGCAGATAGAAGGCATCCCGGACGAGGATGATCTGCTGCCATTGCAAAATGGCATCATGCTCAAGGATGGCCCCACCCTGCCCGCCCAGGCCAGAATTATCGAAGCACCGGATTTGTGGCCCCGCGATCCACCCGTGCGCTACCGCGCCAGCATCCCCACCAGCTGGCTGGAAATCCGCATCCAGGAGGGGCGCAATCGCCAGATCCGGCGCATGACGGCCGCCATTGGCTTCCCTACCCTGCGCCTGGTGCGCACCGCCATCAGCGACTGGAAGCTGGATGGCCTGCTACCCGGGCAATGGAAACAAGCCCTGTTCAATCCACAACAACGCCGAAGGACGAAGCAGGTTAAAATACCCCCATGATCTGGAAGCCACATGTCACCGTCGCTGCTGTTATTGAGGAAAATGCACATTTTCTGCTGGTTGAAGAGCGCATCGAAGAGGAAACCGTTTTCAACCAGCCGGCTGGCCATCTGGAACAGGGCGAATCATTGATGGACGCCATCAGCCGCGAGGTGCTGGAGGAAACCACCCGCCCCTTCCAAGCCAAGGCATTGCTTGGCACCTGGCTGTACCACCTGAGCGAAAAGCAACGCACCTACCTGCGCTTCTGCTTTTGCGGCAGCGTGGGAGAGCCGCTGTCCGGACACTCCCTGGACGGGGAAATCATCGCCATCCACTGGCTCACGCTGAAAGAAATACAGCAACGGCAAAACAGGCTGCGCAGCCCCATGGTGCTGCAATGCATCCAGGATTACCTCAGGGGTGTTCGCCTGCCTCTGGATAGCTTGCACACCCTCACCAAATGAACAGCAAGGGCAAAGTCATCATTGGTCTTTCCGGAGGCGTGGATTCGGCCGTTGCCGCGCTGTTGCTCAGAAACCAGGGCTGGAACGTAGAAGCCCTGTTCATGAAGAACTGGGAAGAAGACGATACCGCAGACTACTGCTCGGCAGCGGAAGACCTGGCAGACGCCAGATCTGTTGCCGACAAGCTGGGCATGCCCCTGCACACCATGAATTTCTCGGCAGAATACTGGGAGCGGGTATTCCAGTATTTTCTGCATGAATACCAGGCGGGACGCACCCCGAACCCGGACGTACTGTGCAACCGGGAAATCAAGTTCAAGGCCTTTCTCGATCATGCCCTGGCCATGGGTGCAGACTTTATCGCCACCGGACACTACGCCCGGATCAGCTGCAACACCAACTGCCATCTCCTCAAGGCGGCAGATGAAAACAAGGATCAAAGCTATTTCCTGTACATGCTGGGGCAACAGGCCCTGAAACACAGCCTGTTTCCCCTGGGAGACCTAACCAAGCCGCAAGTACGGGAAATCGCCCACCAGGCAGGCTTTGAAAACTATAACAAGAAGGACAGCACCGGCATCTGCTTTATCGGAGAGCGGCGTTTCAAGGATTTCCTCGCCACTTACCTGCCCGCAAATCCGGGAGAAATCCGGACGCCTGAAGGAAAAGTCATCGGTCGCCATGAAGGGCTGATGTACTACACTCTGGGGCAACGCCAGGGGCTAGGCATCGGCGGTGTTGCCGGCTCTGACGAAGCACCCTGGTTCGTAGCGGACAAAGACCTGAAACGGAATCTGCTCATCGTCGTTCAGGGGCACGACCATCCGCTGCTGTTCTCCAGCACCTTGGAAGCGGAACAACTGCACTGGATCGCCGGCAGTCCACCAGCCAGGCAGTTCCACTGCCAGGCGCGCTGCCGTCACAGACAGGCCTTGCAGGATTGTGAGGCTTGCATCGACAATGACAGCATGCAAGTAACATTCACCTCGCCGCAACGCGCCATCACCCCGGGACAATCCATCGTTCTGTACCAGGATCAGGAATGCCTGGGCGGAGGGATTATTCGCTGATGAGCAGAACATATACAGACAGGGATCATGCGCTGATTCTCGGCGGAGTCTTTCAGGCTGCCCGCATTACCTTCGAACTGGCGCACTATGGCAGAACCGACGACCATGCACTGGAAGCCAGCGTGGCATCCCTGTTTCAGACCAGCCCCGAATCCGTGCAAACGGTATTCGGAAAACCACAGGATCTCGCACTCGGCCTACAGCACTTCGTTACTCAGCTAGAGCGACCCGCAGACCGGAACCCCGAGCTGACCCGGTACAGCATCCGCCTGCTGCAGCTGGGGCGAAAGCTATTTGCAGATCCTGGAAAAACAGCATCATTGGGCAGAGATTTGGAGGATTTTCAGTCCCGCATCGATGCATTCGAATTCAACAAAAGCACACAATACAGCCAATTGGCTAAAATATATCAGGATCACATCAGCGGCATGTCACCAAGAGTCATGGTACAGGGAGAGCCCCTGCACCTGGAAAACCCGGATACGGCCGCCCGCATACGTTGTGCGCTGCTCACGGGGATCAGAGCCGCTCATTTGTGGTTCCAATGCGGCGGGAAACGCTGGCATTTGTTGACCAGGCAGCGGCGCTTGCTAACTGCTGCCCATCATCTTCTGGAGGAAGAAACATGAAAACACAGTACTTGTTACTCACTACCGCAGCCGCGCTCTCATTGATTTTGAGCGCTTGCGATTCCAGCTCGGAAAACGATGCAAAACTGAAACAGGAAGCAAAGGAACTGGTGGAACAAACCAGGGAAACCGCTTCTGCAACAGCTGCAGTAGTAAAAGAAAAAGCCGCCATCGCCAAGGAAAAAACCGTGGAGGCCTATGCTGAGGTAAAGGAAAGCACCGTTCAGGCCACCGCAGTGGTGAAGGAAAAAACCGCCGAAGTTTTTGGTGAAGTGAAAGAAAAGGCTGCGCAGGCCGCCGAGGTCATGACAGAAAAAGGTGGTGAATATTATGAAACCGCCAAGCAGAAAGGTGGCGAAATTTACAATGCAGCCAGGGAAAAAACAGCCGAATACTATGAATCCACAAAAAAGGATGCCGGCACAGTTGTACAGGACGAAACCTATATGGATCAAGTAACAAACGACATGCCAACCACCCCGGACGCCCCCGAAAAACCTTGATCTCACTTTTGGCATTCAGCAAGTTTTGCCCCCGCCTGGGGGCAATTCGGGCTAAAATCCCCCGCATTTCATTCTTTTCACGGAGTTTCCATCCATGAGCAACAGCTTCAATGCCCGGGATACCCTGGAAGTCGGCGGCAAGACCTACGAGTTCTTCCGCCTGGACGCCATAGGAGGCAGTTCCCGTCTGCCCTTCGCCACCAGGATTCTGCTGGAAAACCTGCTGCGCAACGAGGACGGCATTACCGTCACCAAAGCGGACATCGAGGCGCTGTCCAACTGGGATAGCCAGGCCGAACCCAGCCAGGAAATCCAGTACCGTCCAGCCCGGGTGCTGATGCAGGACTTCACCGGCGTGCCTGCCATTGTGGATCTGGCCGCCATGCGCGATGCCATTGCCAAACTGGGTGGCAACCCCGAGCAGATCAATCCCCTGCAGCCCGCCGAGCTGGTCATCGACCACTCCGTACAGGTGGACAAATTTGGCCTGCCCAATGCTGCAGAGCTGAATGCCCAGATTGAATTTGAGCGCAATCAAGAGCGTTACCAGTTTCTGAAATGGGGCCAGCAGGCCTTCAACAACTTCAAGGTCGTACCGCCGGACACGGGCATCGTGCATCAGGTAAACGTGGAATACCTGTCCCGGGTGGTCTTTGCCCAGGAGAACAACGGCGTGCTCCAGGCCTATCCAGACACCGTGGTAGGCACGGATTCCCACACCACCATGGTCAACGGCCTGGGCGTGCTGGGCTGGGGAGTGGGCGGCATCGAAGCCGAAGCAGCCATGCTGGGCCAGCCCATTTCCATGCTGGTGCCCAAGGTGGTGGGCATGCAACTCACCGGCCAGCTACCCGAAGGAGCCACCGCCACGGATCTGGTGCTGACCATCGTGGAAAAATTGCGCGCGCATGGCGTGGTGGGCAAGTTTGTGGAGTTTTACGGCGACGCCTTGGATCACCTGCCCATGGGCGATCGTGCCACCATCGCCAACATGGGGCCGGAATACGGTGCCACCTGCGGCCTGTTCCCCATTGACGGTGAAACCCTGAACTACCTGCATCTCACCGGCCGTTCCGAGGAACAGA
>JAJRUY010000065.1 GCA_024277555.1 Gammaproteobacteria bacterium
GCCTATGGCAAGGACATAGATATTGCACTGCGCGACGCCTCCACACGCCTGGATCGCGCCAAACGTTTCCTGCCGGACAGCATCGAACCCCCAGTCATTTACAAGCGCGACCCCTCCCAACTGCCTGCCGCCGAATATGCCATCAGCTCCAGCACCATGGATCCGGTGAGCCTGCGCGACTGGGTGGATTATTCACTCAGCAAATGGCTGATCAATGTACCCGGCGTGGCAGCCGCAGAAGTGGCGGGAGGGCTGCGCAGGGAAATCCAGATAGTCGCAGACCAGGAACGCTTGCTTGCCCATGAGCTGGATATCTTCGATATAGAAGCAAGCCTGCGCAGGGAAAACCGGGACGTCGCCAGCGGACGCCTGCGTGGAGCTTCCACGGAAACACCTGTACAGACACTGGGGCGCCTGCACCACACCAGAGACATCGAACATCTTCCTCTCCAGCTGAAAAACGGGCAGGCGGAATTTCAGTCAGTAGAGCTGGGATATGTTGCAAAAGTCATCGATGGGCATGAAATACCTCGCTTGCATATCCGCCTGGATCAACAGGAAGCGATCAAGCTGTCCATCCAGAAACAACCCCAGGCCAACACCGTATCCGTAGTCGATGGCGTAAACATGCAGCTGGCCGAACTACAAGCCAGAAAGCTGATTCCGGCGGACATACAGATCGTGCCGGTGAATGATGAAGCCAGGCATATCCGCCGCTCCCTGAACAACGCGGTCGCAGCAGCGCTTAGCGGGGCGGTACTGGCGATGCTTGTGGTATACATGTTTCTGGGCAACATCCGCCGCACCCTTATTATCGGCAGCGCCATCCCCATCGCCATCCTGGTGGCAGTCACCATCATGTCCTCCATGGGTTTGACCCTGAACATCATGACCCTCGGCGGACTGGCTCTGGGCGTCGGTATGCTGGTAGACAGTACCATCGTGATGCTGGAGAACATCTACCGTCATCAGCGCAGCGGTGAGGCCGGGGCAACAGCCGCCAGTTCCGCAGCCGCAGAAGTCACCAGTGCCATTTTTGCCTCCACCTCCACCAACCTCGCTGCAGTGCTTCCCTTCCTGTTCATCGGCGGCTTGATCGGTCTGCTGTTTCAGGAATTGATCATCACCATTTCCGCTGCCATTGTGGCGTCGATGATCGTCGCACTAACCCTGGTGCCCGCCCTCGCCGCCCGCATCCCCGCCACCAGGGAAGGCCGGTTGCGATGCAGGATCAACCGCATTATTGCACAGCTGCAAGACGCCTATGCAGGGCTGCTGCGCCGCATGCTGAAATGGGGATGGCTGGTCATTCTTGTGTTTTTGGTGCTTTTAGGCATCACCGCCAGGGAGCTGCTGGCGCCCATGTCCACCTTTTTGCCCCGCATTGACGATGGGCGTATTGGTATCTATCTGACAGCCGACCGGGGCATCAACGTGGAGGAGATGGATGCCATCACCAGCCGCATCGAGAAGCTGGTGCTGCAACAGGAGGAGACCGCTTCTGTACTCACTACCGTAGGCGGCTTCACCTTCGGTCGGTCACGTTACGAGACTGCCAATCGTGCCAATCTGCAAGTCCAGCTCAAGCCCGCCAGCCAACGCTCCAGCAGCAGACAATGGGTAAAGAAACTGCGCGAACTGACTACAGAGATGCAACTGGCAGGGGTAAAGATCCACATCCGGCAGCGCGGCATTCGTGGCTTGCGCATTGGCCGTGGTGATGACGACATCAGCTTCCATGTCAGAGGTGCAGACCTTGAAGTGCTGAAGGAAATCGGCCGGAACATGGCAGATAAACTGAAACAGGTGCCCGGTCTGCGCAATATCAAGCAGTCCAATGAAGATGTCACCATGGAATTGTCAATAAATCCGGATCGGGAAAAACTGCTGAAGTTTGGTCTGAGCATGGAACACATCGGCAAGGCTGTTCGCTACGCCCTGGAAGGCCGGAGGATCAGCAGCATTATTGATGCAGACCGCAGCATCGACGTGGTGCTGAAGCTCGATCCCCGGGAAACAACCACCCCTGGTGATCTGCACAACATTGTGTTGATGGGAGAAGCAGGCGGCACAGCGGTTCCGATACGCCTTGGAGAATTGGCAGGCATCGCGCTCAAACCAGCGCCAGTCACCATTATCCGCGAGCAGCAACAGCGCATTGTGGAAGTCAACGCCACTTTGGAGCAGGGCTTCAATATGGAACAAACCATTCGCCATGCGCAAGACTTGCTGAATGGTTTGCAATTACCAGAAGGCTATACCCTGTACGAAGGGGGAACCCTCAAAACCCTGCAACAAAGCCAGGAGATGGGTTACAAGCTGCTGGCATTGGCGCTGTTCCTGGTGCTGGTGGTGATGGCAGTTCAGTATGAATCTTTGCGGAATCCGCTAATCATTCTGTTCGGCGTGGTGTTTTCCCTCATTGGCGTGGCCCTGGGCCTGAAATGGACCAATACGCCGATATCCATGCCGGTATGGCTGGGCATGATTATGCTTGCCGGCATCGTGGTCAACAACGCCATTATTCTCGTAGAATATATAGAGCTCAAACGCGCCCAGGGACTGCCAAAATTACAGGCCATTGTGGAAGCAGCTCGCTTGCGGCTGCGACCGATTCTCATGACCACACTGACCACCGTAGTAGGCATGCTGCCCCTGGCTCTGGCATGGGGACAGGGTTCTGAAATGCTGCAGCCCCTGGCAATCACCATCATATCCGGGCTGTCTTTTTCCATGCTGGTAAGTTTGTTGCTGATTCCCAGCAGCTACCGCTATTTCAGCCGTGCAGATCAACCACTGGAGCCATCATCTTTCCCGCAGCCTTCGGCAAGCGCAAGCAAAAGCCCACCGATTCCCGGCGACGACCCCAGATAAGGGGCAAGATAAATCTCAACATGCGGATGGGACATGCGGGCCTTCTCCACTTCCGCCGGAATGTCTTCACTGACATGCCGCCCTGCAGACAGAAAGTAAGGCAGTACCACCACCTCCCCGGCGCCAAGCTGTATGCATTGCGCTACCCCTTCAGGAATGGAGGGCTCGGCCAGATCCAGAAAGCCGGCTCTTATCAGCGCAAACTCCTCAGCGGTTTTTTCTTTTTGCAGGCGCTCGCACAATGCCTGCACTTCATCATTGGATGCGGGACGGCGGCTGCCGTGGGCGACTATCAGCAACGCCTTCATGACTGCAGACTCTTGACCGCAATTTCATAAACATCAGGAGAGGTGGATTCACAGCTGCTAATCCGCTCCAGTTGCGCCTTCGCCGACTGCTGGCGATTCTCATCATAACGCCGCCAGCGCGACAGGTTCCGCAACAAGCGTGCGGCGATTTGCGGGTTGATTGCATCCAGCTCAAGAACCTTGTCCACCAGAAATGCGTAACCTGATCCATCCGCAGCATGAAAACGCAGAGGATTTCCTGCTGCAAAGCTGCCAATCAATGCCCGCACCTTGTTCGGATTTTTGATCGAAAAAGCAGGGTGTTTTTCCAGCAACAGAATCTGCGACAAGGTATCTTCACGACTGGAACGCGCCTGCACGCTGAACCATTTGTCCATAACCAGTGGATCTTCCTGCCACCGCCGGGAAAAGCCTTCCAGAAGTTGTTCCCTTTTCTCCATGTCTCCATTGGCAATCAGTGCCAGGCCGGCAATCACATCAGTCATATTGTGATTGGCCAGATACTGATCCATGCACAGCTTGTCGGCTGCTTCACTACCACCGGCAAGCAGGTAGGACAGCAGCAGGTTCTTCAAGCGCCGCCGGCCAATGGCTGAAGGCGCAACCTGGTATTCCCCCTCATCCTGGAGCAGCCGGTAGTGCCGCAGCAGGTCATCATGCAGAGCCTGGGAGATGTGACGCTTCACCTGCTCCCTGGCGGCATGAATGCCTTCCACGTCGATCACAGGCATCTGCTCTCCCAGGAAAGCCTCGGAAGGCAGGGAGAGCACTTCTGACAGCAGGGCCGAATCAGCATGCGCAGCATTCAGGGCGAGGCGGAAGGCATGGGTAAA
>JAJRUY010000066.1 GCA_024277555.1 Gammaproteobacteria bacterium
ATCGATCCCTACACCTACCTGGTGGATGTGCTGCAGCGCGTCGACCTGCACGCGGCCAGTGAAGTCATGGATCTGACGCCGCGGGTGTGGAAAGAGAAGTTCGCGGAAAATCCACTCCGGTCAGACCTGGCCTTGGTGCATCAATAGCGTCTTGGAATGACCGCTTACGGTACAAAGTGTAACCTGGCCCAATTCAACGCAAGGTAATGACAAATATAGATAAACGCCGGCATCCCGAGCGTTCTGGTGAAATATGCGGGTTAGCCGCCATGGATTCCGGCTTGCGCCAGCAAGGCGGCTTGATCAGAGGTTCCTTTATAACCCGGCAGACAGGGGTTCAAGCTGAGGAGTTTTCATCGGAGGCAGCTTTTCCCCGTTCGTTAAATCCACCGTCAGCGCAGATTCCATCAGCTGCCATTCGCCTTTGAGCCGGTTCTTCGGTTCGCTGCCGGTGAAAGCAACATAGCTGTACCTGCCGTAGTGAGGCAGCTTGCGCGCCATTCCGGGCATGGCTTCAGGCGAGTGGATGGACAGTAGGCCAACAGTGAGTTCCGGGTTATCCGGGTGCCTGGCGGTAAGAGCAATGCTCTGTTGCCTGGTGCTGTACTGGTCTTGTTTTAACAACTCCTCGAACAGGGAGGAGAAGCGGTTGCTGTCGCCGAATATCCAGATATGGCGGTTCTTCGGCAGCCGTTCCAGTTCGTGGTCCCATACGGTTTCGATATCTGGCTGTCCCTTCGACCAGGCCTGGGCCATATTCTGGTAGCTGTCCCGGATGCTGGGAGGTGCATTGGCAGGGAGCAGGATAGTCATCTTTTTCGCTCCAAATAACTGTCCGAGGGTGCTCGGCTGCTCGCTGGAGTCGAGTTGCCGGAAAAGATCGAAGCGAGGGTCGATGCTCAGGCGCAGCGGCCTCTTTTCCAGCTGGATATCGATATCCAGATCTTTGCCGCTCATTGCCAGGGTCTGCTGCAAAGGCAATTCTTCTCCTTCGAGTTGGATGAAAACCGGAACCCGAAGTTTGAACGGGGTGCCAAGCTGATTCTGGTGCAATTTTGCCCTGAGGCGATATCCGTTGCCGTTCCTGCTCACCGAGGCTTGGGCAAGCTTCAGCTCCGGTGCGCCGGTGCGGGTGATCCATTGTTTGAATTCCTGATCCAGCCTGATTCCGCTGACCGCTTCGAAAGAGCGGCGCAATTCCTCAAATCCGGCAACCAGGAAGCGGTTCTTCCGGTAGAAATGCCGCAAGCCTTCAATGAACAGCGAATCACCAAGTTGCAGGCGCAGCATATGGAAAAACATCAGGGTTTTGCCATAGCCAATCGCCTGGCTGATCTGACCATGATGGCCGCGGAATTCCTTTAGTGGAAAATCTTCCTCGTCTGCCACATAGTTGGCATAGCTTTTCAGGGTGTTGCGGCGGTAATCGGCGCCTTTTCCCTGCTGCTCCTTGATCAGGTGATCGGCCAGATAAGAGGTAAGCCCCTCACTCCAGTTTCCCGAGGAGTAATCCACATAGACGCCATTTCCCCACCAATTGTGCAGGATTTCATGTGGGTAAGAGGTATGAATGATGAAGGGAAGACGGATTACCCTCGAGCCCAGCAGGGTAAAAGAGGGCATGCCATAGCCGCTTTCCCAGAAGTTTTCCACCAGGGCAAATTTGGCATAGGGATAATCCCCCAGCAGTTTTTGATACAGAGACAGATAGTGTTCCGTGGCATTCAGATATTTTTCCGCCAGCCCGGGATCGGGGCTGCGCAGGTAGACCTGGGCTGCTGCTACCGGTGTTTCTTTCTCGTACACTCTGTATTTGCCGGCAATCAGATAGATGTCATCCTGTGGCTTTGCCATGTGCCAGCTGTTGGGCGGGTCTCCCCGCCGCCCCTGGCTTATTGCCGCCCAGCCATCCGGAAGATCCAGTTGCATATCGAAACTGACCAGCGCGCCATCGACGACCGGAAACCAGTAGCTGGACATGCTCAAAAATATCCCCTGTTCTGAAATCAGCCCCGGAGTGGTATTCCTGCCGTCAGCATATCCCTGGGACAATTTACCCAACGGGTGCTGTATGATCCCCCTGTAGAGGATGGTTACCGAATGGCTGGGCGCAGGCAGTTCCACCCGGTAACTTTGCACCGGCACTCTTCCATTCATCCAGCGTTCCTGAGTGGTGAGCATTGCTCCCGGTTGTTGAATCTGGGGATTGAGTCCATCATGGAGCTGAAATTCGAAGCTCGCCAGCTTGCGTGGCAGCGTAATTCTGTCCTCGACTTCGAGTCTGCCGGTCTGGGGCAAAAGCTTGACTGCAAGGGAATGGTGGATGGTTTCGGCGCGCCCTGCCAAGGCAGGGGATGCCATTGCCAACAGCAGCAATATAAAGATGAGAGTTTTCTTCATGTCGATTAGTCTATCAGGAATTATTCAGACCCCCGAGTGTCTTAAGCCGGGAGTTCAATGTGAATCGGGTGATGTTTTTATGGGTAATAAAAATCTTTTAGCTGGCCTGTTGCTGGCATTTGTTTCTTTGTTTCTGAGTGCGTGCGGGGCTGTTGAAGTAAAAGAACATGCCAACATGCAAGCTGCGCATGGAGAATCGGCGACAATCCCTGCCGAAACGGAAAGTGCTTCGGCTGCCAGAAACACACAGGTTGTTAACATCTCTGCATCCACCTCGATGGAGGAGATCATCCCCTCACTGTTGAAAAAGCGCGTGATCTTTGTCGGTGAAACCCATGACAACTATGCACACCACCTCAGCCAGTTGGACATTATCAAGGGATTGCACCAGGCGCATCCAGAGATGGCAATTGGTATGGAGATGTTCCAGAAGCCTTTCCAGTCGCATCTGGACAGCTTTGTTGCAGGCGAACTGAGTGAGCAGCAGCTGCTCAGAGACAGTGAGTGGTTCGACCGCTGGAGCTATGACTACCGCCTGTATCGCCCAATTCTCAATTATGCCCGACAGCATGGGATACCTGTGCTGGCGCTCAATGCTTCGAAAGAGCTGAAGAAACGTGTTTCCGAAGTTGGCATGGAAGGGTTGAATGAGCAGGAAAAAACCCAGATTCCAGCCGAAGTGGATCGCAGCGACGAGGCGTATACCGCACGCCTGCGCAGCATCTTCCATCAACACCCGGGGAGTGGGAAAAGAGACTTCGAGCGCTTTCTGGATGTCCAGCTGTTGTGGGACGAGAGCATGGCTGAGAGAGCAGCAGCCTATCTGCGGGATAATCCGTCAAAAAAACTGGTAGTGTTGGCTGGTACCGGCCATCTGATGTATGGCTCCGGCATTCCCCAGCGGGTGTCGCGGAGAATCGACGTGGAAAAAGCCATCGTACTGCCCGCCGATAATCTCAGGATAAAGCCTGGCATTGCTGATTTTCTTGTTTTTCCTGAAGCTGCCGAGTTACCCAAACCCGGCCTCATGGGGGTTTTTCTGAGTGTGGCGGAAGAGGGTGTTCTGGTCGCAGGTATAGCACCCGACAGCGCGGCTGCAAAAGCGGGTATGAAAAAAGGCGATGTTATTCAGCGACTGAATGGCAGCACCGTAAAGCTGCCATCCGATATCAAGGTCGAACTGTTTGAAAAGAAGCCAGGTGAAAACGTCCAGTTAACCGTATTGCGCAAGCGGTTTTTGTTGAGCGATCAGGAGCTGGATTTTGCGTTTGATCTTGGGGGTTAAGAGTCTGTTGGACTTAGGGAATCGTAGGGAGGCAGCAGGGGATCAAGTGGATTTTTTTATCTTTGTATAGTGGTGTTATTATGCGCCACAAATCAAAGACCTGACCCTATTCTTTCTCTATTCTTTACTATTCTTTATTATGTGACCCTATTCTTTCATGCAGATTTCGTCACTCCGGCGAAAGCCGGAGTCCAGACAAATCAACAGGTTGTGGATACCGGCCTCGGCTCTGGCA